>CAZZHV010000013.1:6528-29259 GCA_964654135.1 uncultured Candidatus Saccharibacteria bacterium | reverse complement strand
GACACCGGGTTTTCATCCCGGCAATCGGAGTTCGATTCTCCGCGAGATCACCAAAAGAGATTTTCGGACACCTTACCAGAGGTGATAAAAACCTTCACGATTCGTGAAGGTTTTTTGTTGATTTGACCTACCCCTGTTGGAGAGTTCCACAATTTATTTATCCCTTCGAGCTGGTCTCTAATACTGTAAGTAATTTCTGAAATTTCATTGTATAATTACAATAGATTTTATGGATGAAAATACTCTTAGTATTATTTTGGCAAACAACGAGAACTATGGTCTCGAGTTCAAAGAAGCAAAGGCTTCATTTAGTTTACCTAAAGTCCATGACTATTCTGCTGCACTAGCGAATGAAAATGGCGGCTACTTGATGTTGGGTGTAAATGATGATGGTGTAATTGTTGGATCAAACGCATTTTCAAGAAATTGGAATACCCTCGCGCACAAGATCACTCAGGCACTTAGGATACGCGTTAAGGTATATGTTGTTCCAACATCCCAAGGAAGGGCTGTTGTATTTGAAGTCCCTCGACATCCAACTGGAGTGCCTGTACAGGTACATGGCGGTACTGGTAACTACAGATATCCTATCCGTGACGGCGAATCACTTGTCGAGATGAGTCCTCAGACGCTTCAAGATATTTTTGCCGAACGGGAAGAGGACTGGAGTGCAAAAGTCGCTGCTGGTATAACCATCAAAGACTTAGATGAAAAGGCACTCAAAACGTATAGGGATGAGTGGGCGCGGCTTGCAGACAAACCTGAACGTAAAAAGATTCCCTATGAGACCATGTTAGCCGATCTTCAGCTTATGAGCGATGGTGGCGTAACAAATGCGGCCGTTCTGTTGTTTGGCACAGAGCAGACACTTTACCGTGCTGTTCCAGATGCCGAGATTATATTTGAGTGGCGCAACAACGACAATGACATTGCATATGGTGAACGCCGCAACTGGCGTAAGGGTTTTATGCTCGCCAAAGATGAGATATGGGATGCAATTAACGCCAGAAACACAACCTTTCGTTACCAAGAAGGATTTACACAACGTGATGTCTTTGCCTTTGATGAGGACTCAATTCGTGAAGCCGTCATAAATGCCTTTGCGCACAGAGATTACTCTATAAGTGGCCGATCAATAGTAATAAAGGCAAGCCCCGGCAAATTCTATGTTGAGAATCCAGGTCGTCTAATGCCCGGTATAACTTTGGATAATATACTAGATAAGTCGGCTTGGCGCAATCGACTTCTGGCTGAGTCGCTTGAGAAAGTTCACGTAATGGAACGCTCGAGCCAGGGCATTGATAAAATTTTTAGGCGTACTATTGAAGCGGGCAAGGGTTTGCCGATGCTAGATGTTAACGACGATCCCTCAGTAGTACTATCTATACCTGCAATGCTAAAAGATCAGCAATTCATTAACTTCCTAGAGGCAGTAGTAAATAAGCGGCAAGTCACTTTATCAAGTCGAGAAATTATAGAATTAGAACAAATTCGTGAAGGCTCCAAAAACAAAAACCTAGTATTTAAGGATAAGTTTCTGGAGCTTGGTATTATTGAAAAAGTAGGTCAGGGCCGCGGTGCAAAGTATATACTCTCACATAACTACTATAAGCATACCGATGATACGGGTCATCATACTCGCCTTTCGGGTTTAACCCGGCAGGTAAAGCGCACTCTTGTAATTGAACACCTAAAAAAGAATAAGAAAGTAACCAATCAAGAACTTCAAACTGCCTTTCCAGATATGGGTATGCAGGAAATATCTACCCTTCTAAAGGGTATGCGTAAAGACGGTCTTATTGCACACGAAGGATCACAAAGGTGGGGGCACTGGTGCTTGGTTGACCCTAATCCAGAATCTAATAGGAACTCTAATTAAATAAACTTTCACTCTGTTTTTCTAATGGATCCTAAAAAAGTAAATCCAGTACAAATCCATTAGAATCCATTAGAAAGAGCAAGTGACTTGTTTTTGAGCTATGACTAAATAGTTGTATTTTCTTCTGTATGATCCACTAAAGCTCATGATCAAATATGCCAAGTATAATTAAGTTGTCATGCAATAATTCCAGGTTAAACCAAAAGGTGTTCCAAAACTGGGCCGGAGGGTTCACCAAGAAAAGAGTCTCAGCTTTAGCTGGGGCTTTTTTCTTGGTAGCATTTAGCGCGAGAGAATCGACGAAAAATGAGAGAACTGTCCAGTGAACAGTTTTCTTCGAACAGAAGGGATTCTCCGCGAGGAAGCAATCCGGTAGATGGATTCTCCGCGAGATCACCTGCACAGTTTGTGCAGAAGATTCTCCGCAGGCTAGCTCGCATCTAGTGCTATACTAATCCCATGAAAGCTGCTTCTTTCAACTGGGAAAAAATTAGTGCCATTGCGGGCATTTTTGGTGCCGTTGCAGCGCTTATTGCTTTGGCACCGATGATTCATGCAGCAATAACACATAGTAGTAACAGCCGGCTTTTTGATGGCCCTATTGCCCAAACTGCTATTAACGAACGCGGCTACGACGCCCGTGGCTTTAGCTCGAGTGATCTTTCTACCATGGCGGACATCGTAACGTACAAATATAGTGGCCACTACAAACGGCATGGGCAGGACGATAATCCCGATAACAAAGTTTGCAAACTTACCTTACACGCCAACCCACCAAGTACATTCCCATATGGCGGTGCAAGCGGCTTTGTCTACGTCCAAGCTGGCACGAGTACTCATCCTGAGCAAGAAATTCTGCACAACCCGACACTTGCAGCAATATACCAGAAAAAACTCGACTTCAAAGAGTACGTTCCGACAGAATGCTGGCCCGGAAACTATACGTTTTCCTCTAATAGCTAACGTATACGCGCATGCCGTGTTTTAAGGGTAGTAGCTGGCGTTTTTGACATACACATAATAGGTGTATAATGTACAACTGTGCTTTCGCCACATCTGTGGCACAAACGTTTCGGTGCGACAATCGTCGCGAACCCAACAGGAGAATCCTCGTGATTCGCATCAAAGTACGCTCCGTCGTTGCTGGTACCACCGCACTGGTGGCCGTGACTGTCGGAGGTGTTGTGATTGCAACTCCTGCACAAGCGCAAAGTTCGATCGACTGGTTCTACAGCCGACCCAGCTACCCCTACTCGTACTACAACAGTGGCACGAGTGCAGCTGGGTTCACGAAGGGCTGGTGCGCGGACTACGCGAGCTGGGCTCTGGAGCACTGGACTGGCAAACGACTGTACAACATAAAGGTCAACGGCATATCGCTCTCGACCTTCAAGTCGTCTGTCACCAAGAAGGGCTTCAAGTACAGCACAAAGCCGAGGGCTGGCGCAATGGCAGTTCAGCTGTCTGGCGGTCCGCACTTCGCGTACGTCTACAGCTACAAGTCCGGGGCGTCCACCTTCCGGGTCCGCGAGGTACGCTGGAACACTACGGGACCTTCGTTCCGTGACGTTCCGGTCAGCAAGATCGGCAAGACCCGCGCTGGGTTCCAGATCTTCGTCTACTAGACGCGATCCTCCCACGCTGGCTTCCACCGAAGCCAAGAAAAGCACTACACCTGCAGGTGTCGACCCGACCGGTCAATGCCTGTGGGTGCTTTTCAGGTTTGACTGCAATAGATTGCCCCAATAGATATTGCCTTTTATAACAAAAAGTGCTATAATATATGTTACTTTAAGTGGTTTTGGCCGCTAAGAGTACATTAACGCTCTCTGTTTACGAGATAGTGAGTGGAAACATGCGCGCAATCTTTTGTGCATATATTTCCACCCACCCATCTCGTCCGTTTTTAGGACCCTCTCAGAAGGAGCAGAACCATGACCTCTCGCCCCAAGCTCACGCTCGCCGACCTCGGCAGCATGACGCTCACCGCCGACCGTCCGACCTCTCGCCCGGCCGCCGTTCCCGCCACTCCCGCCGTGCTCGCCCGTCGCAAGACCATCACGCCCGCGCCGATCAACCCGGCCGCCGCACTGATCGTCTTCGCCACGGTCACGCACTTCAACGAGGAGAAGGGCTTCGGCTTCGCCAACGCCATCATCGACGACGTCGCGCAGAGCGTGTACTTCAACGTCAAGAAGGCCGTCAAGGTCACCGGCACCGACACCGAGCCCGTACTCACCGGCATCCGCCACAACGAGATCTACGTCACCGGCAAGGGCCGTTACCCGACCGAGATCGTCATGCGTGTCGGCAGGCCCGAGAACCCCGGCATGAAGCCGTTCGCCATCTCATGGGGCATTCGCCCGCGACCCGACTGGCGCGCCGACGTGCTCAAGTTCGAGGACGGCCTCAAGCGCTTCATCGGCGGCGAGTTGGCCATCCGCGCCCACTACGGCTCCAAGCCCATCGCCCGCCGCACCGGCAGGATCGTCGACATCGAGATGACGCTCACCGAGCTCACCGTGGTGATCGACGACGTCATCGTCACCGAGCCCGGCGCCATCACCGGTACCAAGAGGGGGCTGACCGCTCTGAGCTTCAAGCTGGAGGACGCCCACCGCGACCCCAAGCTGCTCCGCAGCGCCGACCACTGGAGGCTGATGGCCCTGATCGTTCCCACCCCGGGCGGCACCCAGAGCAAGTACGTCCACTTCCGGATGCCCGCGGCGTAGCCACCAGCTTCACCCGGCCTAGCGCCATTCTGAACGGAGTCCTAACGGCTCAATAGCAGAGAGCTTCCGGTCGCGGGAGGAGGAGACACATCGTGTCATTTTTATACCTCCTCTCGCACCGGCAAGCCACTTACTGAGAATTATTTGTACGCAGCACATCATTTGATGGGCTGTTTTTTATTGCCATACGTAGGATGTGTGTAACCCCTTATGGTATAACTATAAGGCTAAGACTTTGCACATTCACAGAGAGGGTGTCCATACCCGATGGACGAGAAGATCGCGCGCCGTAACGAACGCATCTGCGTGGCACTTGAGTTCGCGCGCCAGATATTTCTCGGTTCGTCGGTAATGAACACCTATTACACGGATGCTCATGGCCTGACACAGACCCAGATCTTCTGGCTTCAGACGACCCTGAACGTCGTATTTGTCTTTAGCGATATGCCCTTTGGCTATCTCGCAGACAAGTTCGGCATTCGTCGAATCATCTTTACGGGCAATCTCTTGCAGCTTGCCCAGGGGATTGGCTTTACATTCTGTACGACCTTTTGGCAGTTCCAGCTTGCGCTGGTTGGCACTGGGTTGTATATTTCGGCACTGTCGAATTCGAGCAGTTCGCTTATAACCGCGAGCTTGGCGTACATCGAGGACGACAAAGAGCGGAGTGCCCGATACGAAGCCTACGAATCGGCTGCGAGTCGTGCTCGAAGCCTTGGGCTTTGTGTCGGAACACTGGGTGGCGCGATAACCGTGTACATTGGCGGTATTAGCTTGCCGTACTTGGTACAGCCTTTTATCTGGATCGTTTGCCTTGGGATAGGATTTGGACTACTCAAGCCGACACACCAGATACAAGCACATACCACACGCCGTCGCCTACGAGACACTGTCAAGCTGATGCTTCGAGATCGGCCGGCGGTTCGCTACGCGATCTTGCTGTACGCCGCGATTTCATGCTGCACATTCGTCTCGTTCTGGGTATTTCAGCCGAGACTGAAGGTCGCTGGTGTTGATCCGAAGTATTTCGGAGTGATTTACTTCTGTCAGTATGCACTGATCGGGTCTCTGATGCAGCTGAATCGCAAGATTCGCGGCAAAAAGAAACAGCGTGACGAGCAAATCTGGCTGTGGTCGATCATGGTGATCGCTGGCTTGGCGTTGTGCGCAGGGCTGACGACGGGCTTGTTGCCAGTGCTGATGTACATGTTGGCTTCCGTGTACGCAATTAACCTGTTGGGAGTGATCATTAGGGGATTCTTGCACGAGACGCTACCTCAAGACTACAGCTCGCGAACAACTGAGCTGTCGGTAATGACGAGTATAATCTCGCTGCTGTACGCAGCCATAGGTCCGCTAATCGGAGTGCTCACCGATCGTCTCTCGGTTGGCGCGGCCTATGTGGCGATAACGATACTCAGTCTTAGCTGCGCGTTGCCAGCGTATCGTGCGTTTAGAAAACACGCTCGATGACGACTGTGCGCCGTCGGGGTGCCTGCTTTTTTAGAGGCACCCCAGTTGTACCCAAAAATTAGAAAGTTTGAGCACCCTCCAGGGGGTGTTTTTTGTTGTCTAAATAAGCGTATACTTTAGGCAAAAGGAGACAGCATGTTGCATGATTCACAAGCGTTTAGCGGATTTTCGGTTGACGATCTGGCTAAAGCCAAAGATTTTTACGAAAATACACTCGGCATCTCGGTGACGGAGATCGAGGACATGGGGCTTAATCTGCATCTGGGATCGGGCGCCCGCGTATTTGTATACCCAAAACCTAACCACGAAGCCGCAGCGTTTACTATTCTTAATTTTCCCGTAGATGATATTGATAAGGCTGTCGAAGAATTGACAGCTAAAGGGGTGAAATTCGAGCATTACGGCGGTCTATTTCCGACGGACGATAAGGGCATTTCCCGCAACGACGGATCAAAACAAGGGCCGAGTATTGCATGGTTCAAAGATCCGGCAGGTAATATCTTGTCAGTTCTGCAGTAACAATCTCTGGTGAGGTGGCAGAATGGAGGCGAAGCAAATGCTTCAGTTGGCTCCATTCTGCCTGATTCACCTCAGAGGAACGTGTGCGATTGGCGCGGCGCGATTGGACGCACTTGTACGATCGCTCCTGCGTAGAACATCTGTCGCTGCTGCTTGGACAGTTTGGGTCGCTGTGGCATTACGTTGGTAACGCCCGTGATGTACTCCAGCTTGTAGCTTGTCGCCGAACGATCCTCGCACGGGACATTTACGAAGATGATCTTTTCCCATTCGCCGGGATCTGTCTTGGCGGGGAAGCCAACTTCGTTGTCTTTGGTGCTGAGGAAGCGGATGTCGTCTCCATCGACAGCGGCTCGAACTGTGCAGTTCACGTCGCCGTTGGGGTATTCGACATCCACGATGATGGCACTCACGAATAACGCCTTTCGTGTTTTCGCTTGACGAGGTTCTCTCGAGGTGAACTGAACTATTCTAAAAGACTTTTGCCTTTCAAACAACAAGATTTTTTAATTTGTTTGCTGTTTCTGGTAGTACATGCGATATTCTTGACGCATCCCGAAGCACGCGTATGTAACGATACTCGCAATCAGAATACCTGCAACATTCAAAAGAAAGAGGAGGCCGGCATCGAATCCTTGGCTGTTATCACCGGCTGCAAAGTTAATGCCAGTCGCTACCAATGGAGGCATGAGCGAGACCGCGATAGCAACACCAGTAATTGCACCTGATACTTTGGGCTTTATGGTGCCGTAGGCTGCAATTACCCCGGATACGACTGCAACTGCAACGGCTATGATATGGTTGCCATTGAATGTGATATAACGATCTGCAGTGCGGTCTTTGTCGAAGAGTAATGTAACGACAACGGCAATTGCTAAAGCGATGATACATGAGTATATAAGCATTGCGCTCGTTCTTGCTATAAGTTTTTTGGAGCCCACAACAATGCCGAGACCCATGGCAAGGATTGGCGAGGCAAGCGGTGCGACAATCATGCTGGCAATAAGTACAGCGATGCTATCTGTAAAGATAGCGCCGATAGCAATACAGATTGAGCCGATGAGCAAGACGTAATAGTCGTTATCGCGTTTCGCTTTGTCTATGATATTGGTAATGGCGTCTTGTTTCATGACTATTTGGCGTATTGTTGCAGGAACTCGAGCACTCGATTAAGCGCGGCTTTTCCGTCTTTTGAATCAAGATCAAACTGGTATTCGTGCGGTAGTTCGGGCTCGTGATTTTCTGGATAGAAGAGCGTGTCAGCGGGCACGCCAAGCTGTGTCAGCTTACCTGCAAATTCTCGTGATTGTTTTTCGAGCGGATCGACATTCCCAGCGGTAATAAAGCTTGGCGGAAAATCGGCATTTACGTAGTCAACAACAGATGCACCCTTAATAACCGGGTCGGCCAAAAAGTCTTTCTTGCCCGAGTATGCCCAGAGCACAGTCTTGAGGAATTTACCGTCTTCACCGTTGTAGTTTGGCAATGTGAGGTCGTAGGCGCCGCAGTTGAGGACAATAGCTTTTAGCTGGCTGGACTTGATGGGTGCGGATATGCCGAGCTTATGCGCATAGAAAGAGTTGGTAATAATCGTGGCAACCTGTGATGCAATCTGTGACCCTGCCGAGTCACCGGCTAAGATAATAGTGCTAGGATCAACATGCAGTTGTTCGGCATTTTTTTGGACATATCGTAGCGCATCATTGGTTTGCAACACTGGCGTTGGGTATTTGGCATTTGGCGCAACGGTATAGTCGATGCCAATAGCCGTATATCCGTGGCCGGCCAAAATCTTGAGATAATTATCGACAGCTTCTTTATTGCCAGAAACCCATGCGCCACCATGGACCCAGACTATAGTCGGCAGCGCTTTATTAGTATGTGTTACTGAGTTTGGGTAGAAGACATCGAGCTTGGCGTCTTTATCATGTTCGCGGTACTGAAGATTGGTTTGGCTGCTAATGTTTGCAGGTACGTATTTGGCCATGGCCGCTGAGGTTTTGCTGCCACCCTTGTCAAAGAAATAACGAATTATGAGTGTTTGTGGCCACGGACTTACCTGAAAAGCGACATATATTATGACCGCCAAAATAAGTATGCTGCCTGTTATTCCCACAAGCCAGGCGTAGAGCTTATGTCGTAGCCACCAGTGGGTCTGTAGAGCTGACGGTGTCGAGTTATGATTGGTTTTTGCTTTTAAAGATGTATTTGGAGTTTTTGTGGTGCCCATAGCTACGAGTATACACCACGCTCACCTAAAAAGTAGTGCACTAACAGATTAAATAATGATTAAAAGGGTGCATAAAAGTTTGCTCGAAAGAGTGCGATTGAGCATACTTTAATGTAAACGTAAGCATTTATATAGGTGGGCTGCTTCCATGAACTATGAGCCATTACAAATCTCAAATTATAAAAAGATAACTAAACGTCGCGTTATCATTATTTCGACAATTATTGTTATCGTACTTGGCGCGCTCGTTGGTGGCATACTTTTATATCAAAACCACAAAGACAAAAAAGTTACGCACCAATCATCAACCGAAACGACTAAGTTCGCAAATATAAAATTCGACACAGATGTTGAGTGGAATGATGAATATAAATTGCATGTCATGTACCCGATTACAGGCGATAAAGCGCTAGATGCGGCTGCACGTGCCAAAATTGATCAATATGTTACTGCGTATCGTGAGCTAGTTGCCGCTAAGCCAAAAGGTGGGAGCGCGTACGAACTCAACCTGCTCGGCTCTGTTAATTATGCCAGCGCCGACGCGATCAATTTTGAATACACAGGTAAATGGTTCATCAAGGGGAAGTCTGGCAACGCCACAGTCAATGCTTTATTTGACCGCAAAACAGGTAAAGAAATTCAGACTGCGGACCTATTTAAGGACAGTACGTATTTACAAACTGCTAGCTCTACAGCTCGCAAAGAACTACCTGATATCTTGGGAACTATGAACTACAGCCAAAAGCTTGCCGAACAAGGAACCGCGCCTACTGCTTCTAATTTTGATCAGTTTGAAATAGTTGATAACCAAACCATAAATATCGTGTTTCAGCCTGGTCAGGTCGCTGATGCTACGCTTGGTATCGTAAAGGCGCCACTACCGCTCGACAGTCTCACGGGTGATCTCAATGATGATATTGTAGGCAAGATATTCCCTGACTACATTGCTCAAGTGCAAGCTGCTGCCAAAAAAGCTGCAGATGAGAAGGCTGCTGCTGCGGCTGCTGCCAAAAAAGCTGCCGAAGGTCAGGGAGTTCCGCCACTAGCAAATAGCAATAATGTCGACTGTAGTAAGGCCAAATGTATCGCGCTGTCATTTGACGATGGTCCTGGGCCAGGCACCGCAACGATTCTCGACACGCTCAAACAGTACAATGCCAAAGGTACGTTTATGGTTGTTGGTTCCCGTGTTGGCTCTTATGCATCACTTGTAAAGCGTGAGGCCGCCGAAGGGCACGATATTGGCGATCACACCTGGGATCATTCAGATTTGACCAATATGAGTATTGCTGACGCTCAATCTGAAGTTAACCGAACCATCCAGGCGGTCGTAAATGTTACGGGCAAGCGACCGTACATGGTCCGCCCGCCATACGGTTCCTACAATAGAACAGTTCTTAATGCGATAGGTCTGCCATTTATCTTGTGGGATGTTGATCCTGATGACTGGAAAGATCGTGATGCCAGTATTGTCTACCAGCGAGTTATGGCTAATGCCAAACCCGGTGCCATCATTTTGTCACATGACATTTACACTACCACTGCTGCCGCTTATCAGCGGATCATTCCAGATCTCATCAAACAGGGATATACATTAGTTACGGTGAGCGACTTGCTCAATCTGGATCCTGCACATCCGGCGGTAGACGTCTTTAGCCACCAGCCATAGCTTTTAAGACAAATGCTCGGTCAATGAAGATAGAGTTACATTATTAAAAGGTACTTAAAAAGAGCACGTCCGTGGACGTGCTCTTAGTGCGCGCGAAGTGAGGACTAAACAGCACCTTCTTCGATAACGCGGAACTTCTTAGGCAGCGTCTGGCTCACGATAACTGCAATGATCAGCATCGAAAGCGTGTAGACAACTCCCATTTTGAAGGCGTGGGCAAAGTTGTCGGCGTTTGCCTGCTTGACGTTTTGGGTGACAACTGCGCCAATTTTCTTGGCAGCTTCGCTGTTGCCAGCGCCAGCCTCGGCTTGCTTACAACTCTCAGGAGTCACAGTGTTATCCTTCGCAGTTGTGCGATCGTAATAACATGTGCGAGTTTGAGCGATGATCTGATCTTGAGCTTGCGCAGGAATGTGCAAAGTGGTCAATTCCTTACGTAGCTGCGGTGAGATATCATCAAAGCTCTTGTATGCACCGTGATTAAGCTGACCAAAGAAGATCATACCAATAACAGCTATACCAATGGCGGCACCGACTTGCTGAATGGCGTTAAGTACACCAGATGCAGAACCGGCGTGGCTTGGGTCGACGTCCTGCAATGCGGCAGAGAAGATAGGCGCCATAATAAGCGCCAAGCCCATACCTGCAACGAACAGACCAGGAATGAACTGCCACCCGCCAACATTGAGCGTGTAATGGGTAATAATCCATGTAGTGTAGAGCAAACCAGCTGCAAACAATGTCGCACCAATGCTAATGACATTACGGCCGAACTTAGGGATCAGCTTGTTGCTCAAGACAGCAAAGCTGAATGCCATACCGACGGCGGTTGGAACACCAATGACTGCTGCTTTGAGCACATCAATGCCAAGACCAGCTTGGAGTACCAATGTAATGGTCAGGAAGTAGCCAATCATGACTGACTCAAGAATAACGTTAAGGGTCAGACCACTAACGAAAGAACGTGTCTTAAAGAGTGACGGCACAATAAGTGCTGACTGATCGCGTTTGTGTTTCTTGGACTCAAACCAACCAAAGATAGCGAGTGCTGGAATGGACGCTGCAATCATAGCGAGTGTCCATACTGGCCAATCGAGGTCACGGCCTTGAATAAGTGGGAAAATGAGCAAGCTCAATGCCACGACGATAAGGAGGGTACCTTTGATATCAATGTGCAGAGGGTGCTCTGACTTACCATCTGGCAGGTATTTCATACCCATAACGAGTGCAAAAATACCAACTGGCAGGTTGATCAGGAAGATCGGACGCCAGTCCCAGCCAAAGAAGTTGGCTTCGATCAAGAAACCACCAATAATTGGACCCAGCGAGGCTGCCAGACCGGCCAGCATACCGAACAGGCCCATAACTTGGGTTCGTTCATGCGGCTTGTAGATGATCTGCATCATGGACATTACCTGCGGCACCATAAGTGCAGCCATAGCACCTTGAATAAGGCGGGCAATTACCAAGAACATCGCAGTTGGTGCGATACCGGTTAATAGTGAGGCGATAGTGAATCCACTAACACCGAGCAAGAACATTTTCTTGTAACCAAACACGTCGCCCATACGGCCGCCGGTAATCAGCAGAAGGGCAAAGGTTAGGGAGTAACCTGCGATCATCCATTGAATCATGGCGTAACTAGCACCAAGATTTGCCTGGATAGAAGGAATCGCAATGTTAACAATAGTGTTGTCGAGCAGGTCCATCACGAAGGCAAGTGCCACGATGGTCAAAGCAATCTTTTTTTGCTTGGCCGTGAACTTGCTAGCGTGGTGCGCAGCGGCGTGTTCCATTGATTTATCCTTTGTTTTAGGGTATTATTTAGCTATATAAGAATTAAGTAATCTTAATATCTTAGTTACTAAGATAAAGGTTTGCTGAAGATATGTCAACTCAAAAACAAGACCATATATTTATCATCGACGAGTCAGTACCGGAAAAACGCGCTGCGATGCTGCGGCGGCTTGGCCAAGCAGTAGAGGATAACGGCAATACTAATGTATTACTTGTCCATGCTATTGCTGAACGCGTTGGGCTCAGCGCAGTGGAGTTTGAATGCTGGAGCTTGATAGGCCAGCATGGTCCATTCACCGCTGGCGAGCTTGCTAAACGCTGCAATATAACAACTGGTGGCATGACAGGTATGATTGATCGCCTGGAACGTCGCGGTTACGTTCGCCGCCAGGCAGATCCGAACGATCGCCGCCGAGTACTCGTGGAGGCCATCGATAATAAAGAGGTGTGTAAAGCAATTGAAACAGGCCACGAATTATATAAACCATTGCAAACAGCCTTTAATGAGCTTATAGAAACGTACAACGACGAAGAACTGGCATTCATTGTAGAATTTATGGAACGCACCAATACGATGTTCCACGCCGCCATCGAGTCGTTGCCTACTAAGCATTAGAATTGTATTTCCCCAGCTTTTTGTCAGCTTTGCGCGAGACACTAAGAGTGTTACCTAACAAAAGGGGGAACAAAACAATGCACGTAATCGAATTACCAGAAGACTATGCACTCGTACTGCAACAGGTAAGTGAGGCAGGCGAAGAAGATATGGACACGCTTTCTGAATATCTTCGTTTGGACCGCAAACGCTTGGCGCACATTATTCAGGCGTTACATCACAAAGGCTTGATTACATTCAGCCGCAACGCGTATCAGTCATCGCTTATTAGATTGAGTACCAAGGGCAGACAACTTATCTCATACGTTTGGCCAGAGTCGGGCATGGCGCCAGGCATGAGCCCAGCGTAATAGACCTCATATAAGCAATCTGTTATGCTTGAAGCATGATTTTGCCAGTAGTCCGCGCAGTTATAGAACAGGATGGAAAATATCTCCTTGTCCGTAACAAAGGCGCGGACTTTTGGTGTCTGCCAGGCGGCAGAGTAGAGGACGATGAGCCCGTTGTTGACGCTCTTATTCGTGAAATGATAGAGGAGACCGGAGTCCGTCCAGAGATTGGCCGGCTCTTATTCGTGCAACAACTTTTTCGTGATCCAGAAGTCCAGCGTTTGGAGTTTTTCTTCGAAGTAACCAACGCGAGCGACTACAACGTGATCGATCTGAGCGCTACGACACACGGCCTGCTGGAGCTGGACGATATTCGCTTTGAGAATCTTGATGTCGTTCGAGTGCTTCCGGAATTTCTAGCTACCGAATTACCAAATACGAGCAGCAAAACCATCTTCAAGGTCGAGCACTCGGCATAATAGATTTGATTTTCCTGCTTCTATAGTATTTAATACCTGTTTGAGTATGCACCCAATGTGGGTGATTTTTCGTTTAAGATACTTTGAGCGATCGTACTCACTCCTGTAACTTCCCAGCAAAGGTAGGTAGGTCAGAATGACCACCGACATCATCGAAGGCATCGACAACCACTCCCCGGAGGGCAATGTGACCGCCAACGACAACGACAACAACCCCGGCGCCGTCAAGAAGGCCGTCACCACCGTCGGCTCCGCCGTGACATCCGCCGCGGGCACCGTCGCCGGCAAGGCCAAGGACGTCGCCACCAGCGACAAGGTCACCCAGGCCAAGGCCGCGGTCGTCGCCACCGTCAAGGACCCCGAGAAGCGGGAGCAGGCCGTCACGAGCGCCAAGGAGAACCGTTCGCGGATCTTCGCCATCGCCGGCGCCGTCGTCGCGCTTCTGGTGCTCCGCCGGGTCCGCAGCGCCCGCAAGGGTCGCAAGGCCTGACGGCCAAGAAGTACAGGAGGTGGTAGGACCATCGCGTAGCTGACTCGCCTGAGGCGATTCACCGACGAGATTCCTGCCCGCGGGGGTGTGTTTGGCATTACGCCATTTTTACAAAACACAC
Source organism: uncultured Candidatus Saccharibacteria bacterium (assembly GCA_964654135.1). Lineage (GTDB taxonomy): Bacteria > Patescibacteriota > Saccharimonadia > Saccharimonadales > UBA4665 > CAMLQK01. The sequence continues at coordinate 14,925 of CAZZHV010000013.1, read as the reverse complement.
CCCCGCAAACCTTCACCCCGATTTTTAAGCGCCTGTTTGCATTATGTGTATGCCAGGCGCATAATAATATTCAACAAAAGCAAATCTATTCTTGGAGAATAAAAATGACATACACAGATAAAGCCCCTAACGTTTCTTCACGCGTCTTTAAGCGTACGAAGATTCTTGCAACCGTTGGTCCAGCATCTGATAGCTATGACCACATTCTTAATATGATGAAGAACGGTGCTAACGGCTTCCGTCTTAACTTTAGCCACGGTGATCACGCCGAGCACGGCCAACGTATTGAGTGGGTTCGTCAGGCAAGTGCTGAATACGGCAAGCCTGTGGCAATTCTCCAGGATTTGCAGGGTCCAAAGATTCGCCTCGGTGACTTTGACGGCCAAATCGACGTTAAGGCTGGCGATGCTTTGCAGTTCCAATTTGGCGCTGATTACGCTGCAACTGGCATCATTCCAATTCAGTATGACCTTAGTAAAAAGATGAAGGTCGGCGAACGTCTCTATCTCTTTGACGGTCGTTTGCGCGGTGTTGTTGGCGATATCTCTGCTGATGGTGTTTTGACCGTCCAGATCGACAACGACGGCTTCTTGCTTAAGCGCAAGGGCATGAACTTGCCTGACACCAACTTTGGTGGTGACATTCTTACCGAAAAAGACCTTCGTGACATCGACTATGGTGTAACTCAGGATATCGACTACGTTGCGCTTAGTTTTGTACAGTCCGCTGATGACATTACTAACCTCCGCAAAATCCTTACCGACAAGGGTTCGGACGCTAAAATTATCGCCAAGATTGAGACACAAGCAGCCATCGAAGACAAGACTCTTGAGGAAATCGTAAAGGTTTCTGACGGTGTTATGGTTGCTCGCGGCGACCTCGCAGTCGAGGTAAGCCCCGAAGCTGTACCTGTTGTACAGCGCAACATTCTTGGTCTTTGCCAGAAGTACGGCAAGATTAGCATTGTTGCTACTCAAATGCTCTTGAGCATGACTGACAACCCAGATCCAACTCGTGCAGAGGTTTCGGATGTTGCTAACGCTGTTATCACTGGTGCCGACTGTGTAATGCTTTCTGAGGAATCTGCTAACGGTAAATACCCTGTTGAAGCGGTTGCAACCATGAAGCGCATTATTCTTTACACACAAGATCACGCAGCTTTGAACCCTATTTACACTGCCGAAGAAAACACTGATAACTTGCAGGAATCAATCACTTCTGGTGCATTGGCGCTTGCTAAGCAGATCAAGGCTGCAGCAATTATTGCTCAGACTAAGTCTGGTCCAACCGCATTGAGTATTGCAGCTCGTCGCCCTAACATGCCAATTGTGGTTGTTACTTCGACACCTCGTGTGGCAACTCAGATGTCACTTATGTACGCAAGCAAGTCATTCCTTCGTGATGACGTTGAAAACGTTGGCGCCAGCCTCGCTGAATGGCTCAAGGACCAACACGTCTTTGAGACTGGCGATCGCGTGGTTATCGTTTCTGGTCACCAGCCAGGCCTTATTGGTGGCACAGACACCATTAAGGTTCGTGTCCTCGGCTAAACAATACGCAACAAGAAGAAAACACCCCGCCAGTGACGGGGTGTTTTTATTTTGTTCGTATTTGTTGTATAGTATTGCTGGCATTCCTTCGGAGTGTTCATGCGTAGTTTCTACGAAATGGCGCATGTTCGTTCGATTGAAGTGAGGAAAAGTGAGTTCTCCAGACATTCACCAGCGCTGTGCCGGCCATGTCTTGGCACGGCTCGACGATGCGTCAGTCGCGACATCCCACGCGGTCTTCTGCGCCTGTCCGCAGGTTGCACTTGGCTTGCCCAAGTGGAAGGACTCGTACGTTCCGGCCGCCGCCACGGTAAAGCTCGCGCCTGGTATTGACGCCTGGTATGACGACCTGCAGCAGCTCAATCTGTCCGCTACGGGACTTGTGGGCATGGCAGTGTTCGAAACGCTTGTCTGCAAGCGCGCACTGGAGCACGCTCTGTACCCGGAGCGTCTGTACGCGCACGCCACTCGAGGTCCCGTCTGCTTCTACGCGAAGCTCGGACTCGTCGACGTGTACACACGCGTCAAGAACATGATCGGCCTCACCGATGTCAGGAACGGCTTCCCGAGGTCGTCATCTGTCAACGGTGCCCAAATGCTGATCAGCGCAAGCTGACACCACTTTCGCCACCACTTCGAAAGGGCTGATATCACCGCTCAGGCTTTGTAGCCTGACCGAACCGAATGTGCCGACGCAGTGGCAAGCTTATATTTACAAAAAAAGCTTGCCACTGCGTCACATCAACAGTATGCAAACCACCCTCAAGCTAGGGTGGTTTTTATTATTTCCCTGGTTGCTGTTGCTCGACTGCTTTATACTATGCTTGAAGCATAAGAGGTTTGCCATGTTTACCAAGAAGACAATTAACGATGTAGATTTGCAAGACAAGCGAGTGCTGTTGCGTGCGGACTACAATGTGCCTGTCGAAAACGGCACGATTACTGACGATTATCGAATAAAGCAGTCCATCGAAACAGTCAAAGCGTTACTCGACAAAAACGTTCGCTTAGTTATTTGTTCCCATCTTGGGCGTCCAGATGGTAAACCAGACAAATACTTGAGCCTTGCACCCATAGCTAAGCGCCTGAGCGAGTTGCTCGGTCGTGACGTACAGATGGCGCCCGATTGCATTGGCGATGAGACCAAAAAGATGGTTGATAGCTTGCAACCAGGTCAGGTCATACTTTTAGAAAACCTACGATTTCACACAGAAGAAGAAAAAAATGACCCTAACTTTGCAGCACAGCTAGGCCAATATTGTGATATTTTTGTCCAAGATGGCTTTGGAGTCGTTCATCGTTCTCATGCAAGTACGGAAGCTATTACACACCACGTACAAGAGAGCGTAGCGGGACTGCTCTTAGCACGAGAAGTTGATGTTATTACTCGAGTTATGGATACGCCAGAGCGACCATTGATGGCGATTGTTGGCGGCGCAAAGATCTCAGACAAAATCGATGTCCTAAATCGTTTTATCGATATTGCAGACTTTATTGCAATTGGTGGCGCCATGGCAAATACCTTTTTGGCTGCTGATGGTATTGATATTGCCAAGAGTAAATACGAAGAAAATGACGTGCCGATTGCACGCGATATTCTTGCGAAAGCTCGTGAAAAAGCCAAGAAAGAGCGATTTATTTTCTATATTCCACAAGATGGTGTGGTTGCCACTTCGCTTGATAAAAATGCTACAACCCGCATTGTTGACTGGGACGCTCATATGATCGCCGAAGTCGAAAATTACCCTAAGCAACCGCCAGAATCAAGCCGTATTATTGCAGACGACGAGATGATTCTGGACATTGGCCCTTTCAGCGGTGCGTTTATTGCCGGTGGCATTCAGTTGGCAAACACGGTCGTTTGGAATGGCACCATGGGCGTTACTGAAACGCCGAGCTTACAGGGTCCGGTCGGCCCATTTGCTCGCGGTACAGAGCTTGTTATTGATGCTATCATTGGTGATTATGGCCATCGTCCGTATAGCCTCATTGGTGGCGGCGATACGGTGGGCTATGTTGAACAGCGCAACCTTGTTGGTTCATTTGATCATGTTTCTACGGGCGGCGGCGCCAGTCTTGAGCTTATGGCTGGTCGCAAGCTTCCAGGTGTCGAAGCCTTACAAGATCGCTAGGTTTTGTAATTAGTAAGATGCTTATGCTAAGCTAGGTACAGAGTAAATACACATATATGGCCCGAAAACTTTTAATAGTTGCAAACTGGAAAATGCACCTGAACGTTAGTCAGGCTAGTTTGCTTGTACATCGTTTGCAAGAACGTACGCGTATCCATCGCGATATCGAAGTTGTGCTAGCTCCAAGCATGCTCGCCTTACAGCCAATGAGTACGCAAATTGACCGTCGTAAATTCCGCCTTGCTGCTCAAAATGCATATCATAAGGATGAGGGTGCCTTTACGGGTGAAGTTTCTTTTACGATGTTGCGCGACATTGTACATTACGTTATTGTTGGACACTCCGAGCGTCGTATCTACTTCAACGAATCTCTCGATATGATTCGCGACAAAGTTCAGGCTGCAGTACGTAACGACATTACGCCAATTTTGTGCGTTGGCGAAACTAAGCATGAACGTGAAGAGGGTTTGACCAAGCAAGTACTTCACGACCAGGTAACATCTGCGCTCAGCAACCTCACAACTGCCGAAGTAGCCAATGTTGTTATTGCTTACGAGCCAGTTTGGGCAATTAGTACCTTTGGCGGTGAGCTTGCTAAACCAAGTGAAGCCAAAGAAGCAATTGCGTTTATTCGTGCCCAAGTTGAGTCTTTGTACGGTTCACATACTGCTAGTATGATTCGTGTGCTGTACGGCGGTAGTGTTGACGAGCATCTTGTTCGGGGGTATCTCGAGATAGACGGCTGTGACGGCGCCCTCGTTGGCGGCGCAAGTATTAATCCTTATAAATTTGCCGGAATTATAGAATCTGCATATCGCATGCAGCATGAGCCAGAGCATGAAGAAAAGTAAAAAAGACGAACCCAACAAACAGGCCAAAAAAGTCTTCGATGTTATGCGTCCAGGTAAAACTGCGGCAGGCGCAACTTCGAGGCCAGTAATTGTGGGACACAAACCCCAGGTTAAAGACCCAATGATGTCTGATCCTGCAGAGACCGAAGCACTTATGGATAGCAAAAAGAAGGTTGACTTGCAGCCTGCTGCTGAAGCTCCAACAAGCCCTGCTGCCTCTACAGAGCAAGCGTCGTCACAGTCAGAGATTGAGGCGCCAAAGCCACACGATGGGCCATATGTTGCCGACGAGATCGCCTCACTGGCAACTACAAACGCAGTTGATCAGGTTCCTGAAGGTGTTGAGATATCGCAGCAGCTAGCGACACCACTGGACGCATCCACAACTAGCGCCCCGGTGCCCGAAGAGCCGCCTAGACCTGCCCCAGCAAAACAGCCTGAGCGGTCAGAGCCACAGCCGCCCGCTGATCCGAACGCTACAGGTACTACTGGTGTTGTTTTTGATGAAGTGCCAGACTTTGAGACGCTTACCAGAACCAAGCCAGACACAAATGCGTCTACCGAGCCATTGCCAGAGTTACCCGAAGCACCGGAAGAAAAAGCAGTTGTCCAAGTTCCAAAAGTTGTCGTTTCACATCATAACTATAGTAGCGGCTGGGCCAAGTTCTTTGTTACATTCCTTATATTGGCTGTTATCGCTGTGGCTGTTATTGATATTTTGCTCGACACAGGACTGCTCGTAAAAACTGGCCTACCACATACAAACTTCTTTCAATAAAACGTAAGTTACAACAGCAGTACAGCTCTCTAACTGCTACAATAAGATATATATTGTTGGACAAGTTTTTGAGGGATTAATTTTCTATGGATGACATTTTTGACCCGTGGGCTGATGAAGTTCCAGCTGGCACCATAACAGGGCCAGAAGCTGAGCTTGTTAAAGGACTCAATGATGAGCAAAAGCGTGCAGTTATTACGACTGAAGGCCCGTTGCTCATTCAGGCTGGCGCGGGCTCTGGTAAAACCAAGACACTCACGCATCGTATTGCATACCTTATTTCGACACGCAAAGCATCGCCGTTTAACATCTTGGCAGTGACCTTTACCAACAAAGCGGCGCGCGAAATGCGCGAACGTGTTGCCCAGCTACTAGGCGAAGATCCAGATAACCGCAGTTTTATGCCGTACATGGGCACATTCCACTCTATTTGTGTGCGCATTTTGCGCCAAGACGGCGAGAGTATCGGAATTCCAAAGAGCTTCGTTATTTTCGATGAATCCGACCGCATGTCAGCCGTCAAACAGGCATGCAAGCAGCTTGCAATTGACGAAAAGAGTTATCCGGCAAAGGTTATTGCTGGCATGATCAGCAATGCTAAAAACGACCTAATGAGCCCAGAAGAATTCGCGAACGTCGAATCTAGCCCTGCCGAACGGGCCGCAGCACAGGTTTATCCATTATATGAGCAGGCTCTACGCGAGGCGGCGGCACTCGACTTTGATGATCTTATTAGTACCACCGTACGCATGTTGAGCACTCAAGACCATATTCGCGCAAAGTGGCAGAAGCGCTTCCGCTATATTATGATCGACGAGTATCAGGATACAAATGCAGCTCAGTATAAGCTGGTACGCATGATGACCAACGACAAGAATAACATCGCTGTTGTGGGCGATGACTGGCAGAGTATTTATAGCTGGCGCGGTGCAGACTTCCGCAACATTCTAAATTTCGAAAAAGATTACCCGAACGCTACAGTTATTAAGCTCGAACAAAACTATCGTAGTACGAAAGCAATTTTGGACGCGGCGCATACTATTATTACCAAAAATAAGCAGCGCTCTGATAAAAAACTTTGGACAGCATCGAGCGAGGGTCTCGCTGTGCAAATGCTGCAAGTTGCCAACGAGCGTGCCGAGGGTGATGCTATTGTCCGCCGCATTCGTAATGGCGTTGATAGCGGCTTCCGAAAATATAGCCATTTTGCAGTGTTGTATCGCACAAACGCCCAGAGCCGTATGGTTGAAGAAACATTCATTCATTATGGCATTCCATATCGAATTGTTGGTGGTCAGCGTTTTTACGACCGTAAGGAAATTAAAGATCTTATGGCCTATGTACGCCTGATTTATCAGCCAGAAGATCGCGTGAGTTTTCAGCGTGTTGTCAATGTGCCGACTCGTGGCGTCGGTGCTAAGTCTGTGGAGAATTTCTTCTTATGGAAGCAGGCTAATAAGTTTACCTTGTTCGAGGCACTGAGTCAGGTTGAGGACTGTGACATGTTAACTGATCGCGCAATCCGAGGCCTGAGCGAGCTTGGTGATATGCTTTCGACGTTCCGCGAACTCATGGAAGACACGCCGCCCGCAGGCATTGTCGATAGTATTGTCCGCCGCCTAGATTATCTCAACTACGTTAACGATGGTACGCCTGCCGGCGAGTCAAAGGCCGAAAACGTTAAAGAACTTATAGGTGTAGCTCAAAACTATACCGACGAAGGCTTAGATGTCTTTCTTGAAGAAGTTAGCCTCGTGAGTGATGTTGACCAGGCAGATTTTGAAGGTAACGCAGTGACACTTATGACACTACACGCGGCAAAAGGACTGGAGTTTCCGGCTGTCTTTATGGTTGGTATGGAGGAGACGGTATTTCCAACTTCGCGTTCGCTTTATGACGAAGCCTCCATGGAAGAGGAACGTCGCCTTTGCTACGTCGGCATGACTCGCGCTCGCGAAGAACTCTACATGCTTTACACAGTCAGCCGTATGTTATTTGGTGCAGTGCAACAAAATCCACCATCTCGTTTCTTAAGCGAAGTTGACGCCGATTTTCAGCCTGACGCTGGTGTATATGGCAAGCAGGGTCAGAGCGGTTTTGGGCAAGGTTTCCGCAAAATGGAATCGACTGCCGAGCCAGAAGATATTCCTGTTGTTCCAGATGATGAGCCACGATACGTGCCAGAATTATACGAAGGTGATGCAGTTAAGCACGCCATATTTGGTATTGGCCAGGTCGTCGAAATCGACGGCGATAACGCCACGATTTACTTTAAGGGCAAAGGTGCCAAAAAGCTTAATATAGGTTTCGCACCTATTACTAAAGTCGAACAATAAAAAGAGCCCCGGAAGGGGCTCTTTGCTTGCGTAATCTTGGATGGGGGACGACAGAGTGGTTTATTTGGGAGACGGTGGCGCAGTTCGCGCGACAGATGGTGGTGAGACCAGGTCTGCCGCGCGAACGCGCTCATCTTAGGTGTAGTGGAGCTGCGGCCGCGGTTGCGACTACAGGTGCTTCTTGAGATCAGGGCTGGCAGTCGGCGGTGCAGGCTGCTGCGTAGTCGCCGGAGCGGGCATCTGTCCCTGACGAACGGCGTTGACGCTGAGCGCGACCGTACGGCGGTGCTTGAAGGTGCCCATCACCACGAGTGCCAGGAGGCAGATGTAGCCGATGATCGCCAGCCAGATGTTGGCCGCGTGCAGGTCGGGCTGTGCGCCGGTGGTGGTGATCTCCTTGGCCTTGGTGCCGACGGAGCCCATCAGGGCACAGATGCCCACAACCTCTACGAGGTCGTTGAACCGCGGGCGGGAGCCCATCATGACGTAGCTCAGCAGGCCCTTGGCGAGTACCACCAGGAGCACGTACAGCTTGGCGTTCTCGGCGATCTGCTTCAGGAAGTCCATGTGACGCTCCGGGTAGGACAGCGACCACGCGGTCCAGAGCGACGCGATGGCGACGACGACCATGATGTACTTGTAGAAGCCGCTGTCGTAGTCATCCTCGTCGACGGTGGTTCCATAGAAGCCGGTGATACCAGCGAACGCCGCGAGCACGAGTGCCGCGGTGACAGTGTAGAAATTCTCCAC
>CAZZHV010000013.1:0-6428 GCA_964654135.1 uncultured Candidatus Saccharibacteria bacterium | reverse complement strand
ACAATAATTATATAAAAATTACAAATAAAAAAGAGCCACCGTAAGGTGCTCTCACTAAATATGCGCAAGTTGATTATTGCAGAGTGGTGCGGGCGTACGGCGGGTGGCGTGAAGCCATGATTCCCGCCGTACGGCAGCGTGTCTGGTGCCAGGTGGCGCTAGACCTTCTCGGGTTTTACCTCTTCGACGGGCTTGTAGGCGTCAGCCATGGTGGTGAAGTGCCGAACGCGCAGCAGCGTGACCATGATGGTCAGCAGTGCGAGCAGGCCGTCGATCACGAGGAGTACGACGTTGACATGGCGGACGAAGTCCGTGTTGTGCTGCTCGATCGCCAGAAGGACCGTTGTTACTGCGGTGAGCAGCAAGAACGAGGCGAAGAGCTCGTACGCGGCGTCCAGGGTGTACTTCTCGGCGTTGACGTTGACGAACCGGCCGAACGTGTAGACGCCGTAGAGCGTACTGAACACGACGAACAGCCACTTCGCGAACGTCCAGCCGTCGGTGTCCATGAGCGCCAGTCCGATGAGCCCCAGGAACAGCTTGAGACCGAGGCCATTGTCGACCTTGGTGCTGCTGATGCGGCGTGTCAGGATGACGTGGTGAACGACTCCGATGATGCCGAGTGCCATCAGGGCTGCTGCATTGGCCTTCTGAAGATCCAGATCCATGCTCAGAGCTCCTTTTCGTCGAGCGACTTGGTCATGTCGACCTTGGCCGGCTTCTTGTTGTCTGCCTTCGCGCGAGCCGCGGTGGATCGCCTTTCGGCCCACGTAGACAGGTAGCACGCGCCGGTCATGAGAGCGACGAGCGTGGTCATGGCGAAGACGAACTTGCCGAAGTCCAGTACGTCTTGCTGGCTGGCCTTGGGAGCGAGCGCAGCGAGCTGGTTGCAGGTGAGTGCAAGCAGGTACAGGCACGCGAAGCCCTGAAGCGCGAACTCCAGCCGAGGGTAGGTTGTCGGGAACTTGTCCTGACGACTTACCGTCACGCTCAGGGCCATGCAGACCAGGGTCCACATACCGACCATGTACAGCGCCGGCCAGGTACGGTTAGCCCAGGTGTAGTCGTGGCCAGGCGCGTACAGATTGCCGTATGCGACCAGCATGCCCAGCTGGGCGCCACCAACGCTGGCCGAGAGGCTCGCGAAGAAGTACGCGTATTGCCTGTCGTAGCCCTGGGGCGTCTTGGAGATGACGAGTGCAGCCAGGGTGCCAAACACTGCGGCCAGTACGGCTGCAGCGATCGTCCACCCCGGAGGCGGCAAAACGGTCATCGAGATTCCTTCCCGAGAGGATGCACTATGTGCTCCACTCTGCAATGTAAATGTCCTGTGGTCCACGGGTGTGGAGAACAGGGTATATTATACAATAAAAAAAAGATTATAACAATGCTCGCAAGGTGTGGTACGTGGCAAAAGACAAGCAATTTGATACAATATGTAAGACTCGAGATCGCCGAGAGGTTTTATTTTTTAGAACTCATAGGCCAATAGTCATCTGTTATGCCGAAAAAAATCCAACAATTCAAAAGTCGTGCAAATATGACGAGACGCCGGCACGTTCGCCATATTAAGCGATTGGCTAAGAAGCCACTTTTTACCATTCCATTGGCAACATTCATGGTGCTCCTGGTTATTGGTATGGTAAGCCTTTTGGTATTTAACGGTGGCACTCCTAAAATCAAGACATCTGACTCAAATATTGTCATTCTCGACTACGATAAGCATCGTCAAACCGTTCCGACACGAGCAAAAACGGTCGGTGCGTTACTCGATAAACTTTCTATTCACCTTAATTCTGGCGATGTTGTTGAGCCGAGCCGCGATACCGAAATTGTTGGTGATAACTTCCGTGTAAACGTTTACCGCGCAGTGCCGGTGACGGTTATTGATGGCGAGAGCAAAACCTTTGCATACAGTGCTGCAGCCACGCCACGCAGTATTGTTAAGCAAGCTGGTGTCGAAGTGTATCCTGAGGACAACCTCAAACTGTTGCCAACCGAAAATTTTCTTACTGATAGCTCAATTGGCGAGCGTGTTGTAATCAACAGGGCAACTCCTGTAAATGTGAACCTGTACGGCACACCAGTAAGTTTGCGGACACACGCTAAAACGGTATCAGCGTTACTTAAAGAAAAGGGTATTACGCTGCATGATGGTGATACCGTGCAGCCAACCGAGGCTACGGTGCTGACAGCAAATACGCAAGTATTTGTCACGCACAAGGGTAAACAGATTGTCTCTAGCGAAGAGCAGGTGGCGATGCCGACACAAACCGTCGAAGATGACTCTCTCTCATTTGGCGTAACTGCTGTTCGGCAGCAAGGTTCGGTGGGTAAAAAGGTAATTACCTATGAGATTGAACTACAAAACGGTGTCGAAGTCGGCCGTCGTGCTATTCAGGAAGTGGTTACGCAACAACCGGTTACTCAAATTGTCGCCAAGGGTACCTACGTTAACATTGCCAAAGACCACACATCGGTAATGGCTGCGGCTGGTATTGCTAAGTCGGACTATGTTTATGTAGAATACGTGATTGAACATGAGTCACACTGGAACCTAGCTTCCGTAAACTCAAGTGGCTGTGCTGGTTTGGGTCAGGCCTGTCCTGGTTCGAAACTTGCTGCCGCTTGTCCCGCATGGCGCACTGACGCAATTTGCCAAATGAAATACTTCAACGGCTACGCAGTTGGTCGCTATGGAAATTGGGCCACTGCATATAACTTCAAGGTATCACACGGTTGGTGGTAGGAATACAAGATGAAAGCTATACCAAATACAAAGAAATCACTAGGGCAGCATTGGCTGCATGACGAAGATAGCTTGGACGCTATTGTTCAGGCCGCAGATGTGCAGGCAGGCGATACTGTCCTTGAGATTGGTCCCGGCCCCGGTACTCTAACCGAGAAGCTGGTTGCTACGGCAGAGAACGTTGTTGCCGTGGAGTTCGACCAAGATTTGGCCCAAGAGTTGCCAATGCGAGTTCCTGCCGGTAATCTAACGGTAACTAACCAGGATATTCTGCAGTTCGACCTAACGTCATTGCCTGCAAATTACAAAGTTGTAGCGAATATCCCTTATTATCTGACGAGTAAACTGCTCCGTGTGCTTTGTGAGAGCTCAAATCATTTTTCTAAAGCATCAATTCTTATCCAAAAAGAAGTTGCCGAACGTGTTTGCGCTGTTCCTGGCGGCATGTCGATGTTAAGCGTGAGTGTGCAGTTCTACTGTCATGCACATTTGGGCGCTCTTGTGCCTGCCGAACTTTTTACGCCACCACCAAAGGTTGACTCACAGGTGCTTGCGCTGACATTCCGTGACAAGCCGCTTTTTGATGTCGACACTAAACTCTTTTTCCGAATTGTAAAAGCTGGTTTTGCTCAGCGCCGCAAGACATTGCTTAACTCGTTAAGTGGTGGTTTACACCTGAGTCGCGAAGAAACAACAAAATTGCTCCAAGATTCAGGGGTCGAGCCAGGCACTCGTGCGCAAGCATTGACTATGGATAACTGGTACGACATCTACCAGTCGTATTCAAAAACCTTGACGCGTTAAGCATTAGCACGTACACTCTTCAGAGTATGAACGAGACTTTACAGCCGCATGAGGCTATTTTTTATTTGCTCCAGCACACAGGGGATATGCTTGAACGCCAGCTTGACCAGGCACTGCAGGAGCAATTGGGTATTGGCATGAGCCAGTATAGAATCTTGGCATTGCTTACAGAGGGAACTGAGCAAGGCCAGCGAACTGTTGCTCATAATCTTGGTCAGACCGAAGCTGCTGTCAGTCGTCAGATTGGGTTGCTCGGTAAGAAAGGGTATATTCAGGGCAGGATTAACGAAAAGAATAGGCGACAGCACCTTATTGCAATAACGCCAAAGGGTATAAAGCTTCTTGAGGCCGCACGTCTGGCAATTGCCCGAAATCTTGAACCCCTCGATGCGCCAATGCCAAGCAGGCAGCAGAAACAGCTGCAAGAATTATTGGTTATGATGCATGCCTGGACGTGCCAGAAAGATAAGCTCGGCTCCTGCAGCCACCCATTCGGCTTATAGATTGAAAATTAACATAAATGATTATATAATATACATACTTTGAGGGCCGCTACGGCCCTTTTAAGTACCTTGACAGTAGATAGCAGACACAAGATGAGAAATATGGGTATGCATCATCGTACTTATATTTTCCATCTTGTGTTTCAACAGAGAAATACAGCTAGCCTCAGCTAGTGGCATCCGCCAAGATGAACCCGAGAACAGGAGTTTCTCGTGTCCCCACACCAGCAGGTGACAGACGACCCGGACGCTTACGATCAGGCGATTATTGCCTGGGTCCTTGACGTAATCGCGTACGCCAACGGCATCAGCGTCAGCGCGGTCGAAGAACACGCCTACACCTTTACCCCGTATGGGCGTACTGGCACGGTCTACGACAACATCAACGCACTCATCCGGGTCAAGCAGATGCTGCTTCGTGACCCGCGTATCAGGCAGGCGCAGCCGGGACTCGTTCTCGACTTCGAAGGCCGTGAGATCCCGATTTCGCGCCATGCATTCAGCATGAACCTCAACGGAACTGTTGTCGTCATCGACCTCTGGGTCAACGTCAACAATGCTGACTTGCACCGCGACTGGGACCGCGCTCAGCACGGACTTCTCCCCAGCACCATTGGACCACGGGCCGCACCCTTCACCGGAGTTGACAGGCTTCGTCTGGAACAAGCCAAGCAGACGTCGGCGCACCACTTCGAACGAGCGATGAGCAGCCTTGCTGTGATTCGAGCCGAACGTAAGGCCCAACTCGAAGCGAAACTGGCCGGCCTCAGGCCGCTTGAAATCGTGGAAGGGTCGAAATGGCAGTCCGCCAGGCGCATCCCGAGGGATGACGCATCGCGCCGGATCTTCGCCACGGCTGAAGCCTGGATGCACTTGATGCAAGCCCAGCTGGACCAAGGCAAGACCTTCGGAGACATGGCATACGCCTGCTACCAGGAGGCCGACGCCGCCTACACTCCTCCGCACAACTCAACCGGCGTGATGGTCACCGTCATCACCAACGTCTGGGCCCACGGCTCTTCGTTCGGTGAGTACTGGCACGGCACTCGTCGCTTCCCGATCCTCCAGAAGGATCCCGGCTCGGCCTGACGACCGCCACTACCCCTGCAACACCTTGAGTGACGTTGGCGAGTGGTAGCTGGAAGAGATGGTGGCCTTTGGCTACTGCTATATCCCCTCTGTTCCTCCGCTATCTACTCGTCAACTCGCTCTACGAATGGTCAAAAGTCGTACCGACGAGTCGTAAACGACGAAAGCGAGAAGTTGTAAAAAGTTATAAGAAATTATATAATATACTTAGTTTCACAACCGTGAGGCAATTCGACAAGTAGGCGACTACCGAGGAGGAGTTCTCGTGTCACAACGAGCATTCTGGCAAGTTGCAGAAGAGGGTCTTGGCCGGCTCGACGAGGGTGAGAACCCGAATCTGCCGTTTGGCAAGATCACCGATCCTGCGCTGGCCTTCCAGGTCACCGTATTCATGCTGGCACTCTGGGCCACCATTCAGGATACCAAGGAGACGACCAAACTCTGGTCTCTTCATGAGCCTGAGTGCATCAACGAACGCACCTTCGTGCTGCACGGCAACCCCATGGAGCCGGTCCGCGACATCCTCACCGAGGTGCTGGCACTTGCCAAGCGCATCAAGAGGAACAGCGAGATGACCTATGAGGGTCATGCTGTGCCGCACCCGGCATCGGACATCACGCTGCGCGTGAAGATCTTCCGTACGGAAATCGACGTCACCGCTGAGTCCGACATCGACGAGCTCGTCGCCAAGCACGGCGCACAGTTGTCCGACCCCATCCCGGTGTTCGGAGGCGAACAGCCTGACGGCGTCGTCGGCTCCGGTCCCGTGACCATCAGGTAACAACACTCTCCGTTCGCGGAAGGAACCCCTAGCACAACCCCACGAGAGTGGATGACAAGCGGGCGTTCCTGCCACCAGCCTTTCCGGCCGCCTACTTGTCATTCACTCCAGTTACCCCTGTGGTATACTAAAATTATGTGGGGCTGAATTTTAAGCTCGACGTTGGACTTTATCGGTTTAATCAGCAGGTCGCTTGTCAGCGTTATAGGCAAAACCACAACAAATGCAAAAACATCTGTTCGCGAGACAGTAGCTAACCTCTTTGAGCGCAGCAACCTGAACCTCGCACCAGCTCTCGTTTAATAACCTGGGCAACGTAGTTGTATGACGCCAGATAGCACGACACGTTTTATACCTTTCTGGATGCTTGTGCGGGACTGTTCCGTCCGCGCATTAAGACCGGGAACTGTGGTAGGCTTGTTATTTGTTTGTTCTTTTCAGGCCAACCAAGACAACCCCAAACAGACTAAACCTGTAGGATAGATTGAACCAAGATAAACCG
>CAZZHV010000012.1:0-29986 GCA_964654135.1 uncultured Candidatus Saccharibacteria bacterium | reverse complement strand
CTGTAACACCGAGTAGGGCAACCAAAACGTAGGGCGAGAGCTATCGTGTCGCAAGACACATATTTATACCAGCTCTCGTCTCTACGCCCTACCCCCGTCTTAGACAAACCAAAACGGATGAGATATCTGCGCACATACGCGAATACCTCATCCGTTTATTCATTTTTAGACACTTTTAGTTTTAGATTACCACCGTGTCGCTAGACGCCTGCAAAACTTCACCAACCAGCTGTTTGACATCTGTTTTGCGTGGCAAAAAGACCTCACCCAGCATACAGCGAACGCTGCCACCACCAACAGTCTCTATGGTTGTTACATTGCATGGCAGCAATGTTTTATCTTTGCTCAAACGAGCGCGTTGTTCGTCTGTAAAGTTGTCATATGCTGTCTGGCTCATGGCCAAAAAGCGCTCACCCGCGTCATTGCTAAGCTCGAGGACGTTGCCACAGAATGACGACATTTGCTCCTGTGTGATCTCGACAACATCGTGACCAGTGTTTTTAAGTGTTTCAAGTACCAGCGTACGTTCCTGTTCGTCTGTAATGGCTTCGGCGCAAATGACTGCTGTTGCGCCCTGGACGCCCATAAGTACATTAGTGTGGTACACAGCGGTGCCGTCTTGGCCAAAGGCGTGGAAAACAACTGGTTTGTAGCCTAGTTTAATGGCGTGGTCGGTGAACAAGCCGGCATCACAGCGTGGTGAAACGCAGCCGTATACGACCTTATTCTCGTGGTCAAAAATCATAACACCGGTACTCTCGAGGAAAAGACCGTAATTCTCGGTAGCGCTCATATCGGTTACTTGTGTGATAGTAAAGTCTTTGGCGAGTGCGTGGATAGCCATATAGCTTCGCTCTACGCGGCGGCTCTCGGTGGCCATGGGGTAGAGGTATACGTGCCCATCTGGCCATGCGCTAAACCAGTTATTTGGGAAGACCGCATCTGGCTTGCGAAGTGCGTCAGTGTCTTCAAAAACAGTGACGTGTACGCCATTATCTTGCAATTTTTGCACCATTGCAGTGAACTCTTGATTGGCGCGGGTATGAAGCTCTTCTGGGCTCAGGCTCACGTGGTTCTGAAAGGTGTTAGTGATTGCAGTTTGTTCGTTGAATCCGAAGCTTGTTGGGCGAACCATCAAGACTGCGGAGGTAGATTGTGAAGATTTCATGGTAGCAACAGTATAGACCTACCCCTGTTAACTGTAAATACTATCGATATAAAATTAACGCTTATGTTCTAAATATTACAGTATGCGAGCGCGGCAGGCGGTGCTACTATGTGGGCAAGCTGTGAGAGGCTTACTTATTCGTCTCTTGACGAAAACAAACAACATAAAATAAAACGGAGGTGAAGCCATGATTTTTTGGCGTGGTTCAGGGCGCGGTATTACGCGTGATGATGCTATAAACAGAGTTACATTACGGAACTATTTTGAGGCAATGCAGCAGTTCAAGGGTGCCGCTATTCTGCTAGGGGTATGCTTTTCGATAACTGCAGTATGTTTTGGTACGTTGCTGCCCTATCTACTGTCTCATGTACTTGATCTTGTTAGTAAGGGCCATGATTTTTCGTGGCACGGTTCACTTGCCAATACTTTGTACGCTGCCGTGGGAGTGGCGATTATCGGCGCGATAAGCAATGGCATTGGACTTCATGGTTTCTGGCGATTGGATAGTAATGCACAGAACTACATCCGTACGAAAGTTATGCATAGGTTAATGCACGAAAGCGCATCTTTTTACGCCAATACCATGACTGGCTCACTTACAAGTAACGTAATTGCCTATACCAATGGCTATGCCGTAGTTCAGGAGACGATATTTATGCGCAGCATTAATATGTTTTTACCGCTCGTGGTTGGGCTTATTCTGGTCGCCTTTCAGTCGCTGCTCCTTGCGGGATTACTTTTGTTAATTGCGATTGGTATTGCTGGCAAGATCATCATTGATTCACGTTCGCGTGCACCGCTTAGGCGAGCGCGCAAAGATGCCAACAGTGCTCTTAATGGCTTTGTCGGTGATGTTATCGCCAACAACGCAACTGTGCGAACCTTTGCGGGCGAACACATTGAGCATCGCGGCCTTGATCGCAAGCAATTTATTTGGCGCAAAGCGACACAGGCTAACTTACAGGCGTTTGGTAAGCACTACACTACCAATGTTGGCCTCATGAATGTATTGCAGGTTGTTGGCGTGGGCATGGCTGCATGGCTCGTAGCAAGCGGACATGCGAGCCTGGGCTTGGCGGTATTTGCGGTATCGTATTTTCAACGTATGGGGAGCACGCTGCTCGAACTGGGACCGGTATTTCAGAATTACCAAGGATCGCTCATGGACGCAGCGCCTATCAGCGAAATTTTGATTAGTGAGCACACCATCCAAGACATATCACATGCTAAGCAGCTGCGCGTGCCGCACGGCGAATTACGTATTGAGAATGTTAGCTATGCCTATGAAGATGACAAGCCGCTGTTTACGAAACTTAGCTTGCACATCCCTGCCGGGCAGTCGGTGGGCGTAGTCGGCCGTAGTGGTGGTGGCAAAACTACGCTCACAAATCTTTTGCTTCGGTTTGACGATATTACGTCAGGGTCAATCGAAATTGACGGTCAAGATATTGCCGCAGTTACACAGGCATCACTGCGCCAAAGCATTGCATATGTTCCGCAAGATCCAGTATTGTTCCACCGTTCTATCCGAGAAAATATTGCATACGGCAATTCACGGGTTGGCGTTAAGCGTGTTATTGAGGCGGCTCGACAAGCGCACATTTGGGATGTTATTCAGGCAATGCCTGATGGGCTCGATACGTTGGTTGGTGAACGCGGTGTTAAATTGAGCGGCGGCCAAAGACAGCGTGTGGCAATTGCGCGCGCCATTATTAAGGATGCGCCAATTCTGATCTTCGACGAAGCAACCAGCGCACTCGACAGTGAAAGCGAGCAGTATATTCAGGCGTCCTTGGACAAACTTATCAAAAATCGTACCTCAATCGTTATTGCTCATCGTTTGAGTACTATCCAGAAAATGGATCGCATTATCGTTCTGGACAGAGGTAAGATTGTCGAAGACGGCAGCCACGAACAGCTCATTAAGCAAAAAGGTTTGTACGCGTCGTTGTGGGCACATCAATCGGGCGGGTTTATCGAATAGTACCCGCCTATTCGCTAAGTGATAGTGGTCGGTCTATTGTATCTGGCTTAGCAAAAATAACGACCATACCTTTGTAGTCTTCGCGGAAGTTGGAATCAGCATGTAGCGGTACGCAATTAACAATGCGCAACCCAGCTGCGCGATAGCCACCTTCTATATTTCCAATTGTTAGATTGGCCGCAGGAATCTTAACACCTTCATGGTCGCCACTGTTATTCCAGCCACCAGAGCCAACCATATGTACGGAGATCATCATGCTGCGCGGTGTCCAGGTCATGATACGCGCCTTCTGGCGAATGGTCTCATAGAAACCGTACTTCTCGATATTGTTTGAGCACGACACGAAGCTCTCCAACACAACTTGCGCTGAGTCTGACGGCAGATCTTCGAGTGCTGCAATGTGCAAATTACCTGTCTCTTTGAGACGTTGTTCGGCATCAGTATAAAAGCGTCCAGACCGCTTAGCGGATCTAAGCTGTTCCGCAAAACGACGATACACACCGTTATGGCTTTCTTCAGCATTTCCACTAAACCATTCTTTTGCAAAATCGATATTGCCTGGTAATAGGTCGGAGATATCGATTTTTGCACCTTTAGCCATGAAGGGCGCAATGGCGATACCTGGATATGAGAATGGACCGTAGCCAATTATGGCGGCGCTTGTTATTTCGCCTGGCTCAAAATGCAATGGTAGCTCAGAGCCGACCGCTCGTACACCCTGTACATCTTCTGGCCACATTCCTTTCTCGCTATTGTAGTTATGGTTGAAATAATCCTTTGGTTTCATAGCCTTGGCAACATCGTCGAGCTCACTGAGCGACTCAATAACCCTGCTCACCTCGTGATGTAGCAATCGGGTCAGCGCATAGACCGCTTTGTATGGATTGGTGAATTGGCCATCATAATAAATGGTATGATCACGATCTTGATGTGTGATATTGAGCGACTGTAGAACGATACTCAGGCTCTCCGAACCACGCTTATTAACGTTGCATTCGCTAAGAGCATTTACAATTGGCGTGTCGCGCAGCCGCACATGGGTAAACTGAGCGTTCATTGCATGCATGTAGGTTGCGGCTTCTAGCGCTGTCTGTGTGGGCGTGCCGTCGGCTTTTCGAAGCAGCACACCTGATCTATAAAGCTCGGTATCGCCGCTGTTGTATTGTTCTACCATGCTCTCATATACTCGTTTGCTTGGGCGAAGAAAAACTTGTCCGTCACCGTATACGGCAATCACTCCAGACTCACTCGCGTCGATATGCTCAATGAGCTCATCAGTTTGCGCTTCGCTGGTACTGAGCGGCAGGAGCAGGAAATCTTCCCCTGGTACGTCGTCCGGTTTTACGACACCGGCACGTTCTAAGCGATGATAGGTACTGGTAATTATATCTTCGCTGTTCGGTTCTTGATGGTTAGGAATACGCATGGCCGCTCTGTCGTCGACCATTGCTACGGGTCGCGTGTACTCAAGGCCTTGTATGCGTCGCAGCATTGCCCCAAACATCACACCAGTTCTTTGGCGGTAAAGGCTTGCCTCACCTAATGCACCACAGATGCGATCAAATGGCCGTACTGTTGCTATCTCTACTTCCACTGGTCGATTGCGTAGCATACTTCTCGTGATGTCACCAAGCCACTGTGCGTCCACGGCGAAGCTTTTTCGCGACAAATACGTCCAATTTCCCTGCGTTGCAAAGTCAATGCAGACATCTAGGTCGGCGAAGTCAGATCTGGCTAGAGGGGCTGAGTCTGGTATTGCTGATAAGATGGAGTGCTTTTGCTGTGCAATGTCTTTGCTGAGCGCGTCTCGCACAGTATAAGCTTTCTCGAGCAGTTCCCTATCATCTTGTATTGGCTCGTATTGGAGACCCTGATCGAGCTCAATTGCTGGTGCGGTTACCTGTGTCGCGAGCGCATCCAAAGATGGATCACTGCCAGTATCTATCCGTTGTATCTGCATGTTTACTCTGGACTCGGCGTAGCTCATACGCGCAATACTCCCGGGCTGCAATCTTTGCTCATAGGAGTCGTCTTTTCATAATTGTACGTACTATAGCATTTGCGGCTAAATTTACACAAAAACAGCCCTGGTGGAGGGCTGTAATGTGATTTCACATACGTTTCTAGGCTTTGCGCATGTAGGCCTTGACAGTTAAAGGTGCAAAGATTGCGACCACTATGACTGCCCCGAGTAACGACAGCCAGACATCGTGTCCAACCGTACCATGATTTGCGAGGTCGCGAACACCCGAAATAAGGTGCGATACGGGGTTGATCTTGACGAACGCCTGCAGCCAGCCTGGCAGCGTTTCTACTGGCACGAATGCGTTCGAAAGGAATGTCAGCGGGAAAAGAATAATCAGAGAGATACCCTGCACGCTTGAAGCTGTGCGAGCAATCACGCCAAAGAATGCGAAGATCCAGCTCATGCACCATGCGCAGATCATTACGAGCACACTGCCGGCAAGTACTCCGCCGATGCCTGCGCCTGGACGATAACCTAATGCAAAACCAGTGAGGAATGTTAGGAGTATGGCAATACCGTAACGGATCGTGTCGGCAAGTAATGCGCCGGCGAGTGGAGCAATACGTGCTATCGGCAAAGAACGGAAGCGATTAAAGACGCCCTTTTCCATATCTTCGCGCAGCTGTACGCCAGTTACGACTGAGGTTGTGATAACGGTTTGGACTAAAATGCCGGGGATGATAATTGGCAGATAATCCTTTACGCTACCAGCCGCTGCGCCACCAAACAAATACGTAAACATTAGTGTGAACAAAATAGGCTGAAACGTAACGTCAAATAACTGTTCTGGAGTACGACGGATTTTGAGGAGGCCGCGCCATGCCATGGTGAACGAATTCCTGACAGTTAGTTTCCAGCTGGCGTGATTTTTGAGCTGCCTCTCGGCGCCCGGAACGATCGAAGTTGCTGCTGCACTACTCATCTTTTGCCCCTTTCTTTTCTTCTTGAACAGGCTTACCTGTAATGGCCATAAATACTTCGTCCAGCGTCGGTTCTTGCACGCTTACTGTCGCGAGCTGAATTCCAGCTCCACGGAGTGCGATTAGTAGATCCGTAACGAGGTCGGGGTGTGCCATAGGTGCCGAGATATGGCCGGCCACCGGGCTCGCAGCTGGTACGCCCAACACCTTTTGCACAGTTTGGAGTGTCTTTTGCGTATCCGTCTTTTTAGCTAGCTTTAGCTGCAAGGTTGCATTGCCGATAGATGCTTTAAGCTCTTGGCTAGTTCCCTCCGCGACGACTTTACCACGGTCAATAACGGCAATACGATCGGCCAGCTGGTCGGCTTCATCTAGGTACTGTGTAGTCAAAAGTACTGTTGAGCCGTTGGATACGAGACGACGGATCGTTTCCCACATTTGTGTACGCGTTCGAGGGTCGAGACCTGTGGTTGGTTCATCCAAGAAAATAAGTGGCGGCTGTGATATGAGGCTCACTGCTAAGTCTAATCGACGCCGCATGCCACCCGAAAACTTTGCAAGTGGACGCTTGGCGGCTTCGCTAAGACCAAACTCTTCGAGTAACTCTGCAGCTTTTTTGCGAGCGTCAGCTCTACTGAGTCCAAGTAGGCGCGAAAAGATAATAAGATTTTCGGTAGCCGACAATGTTTCGTCGACCGATGCGTACTGACCAGTAACACCAATGAGCTGGCGTACGATTTGTGGTTCATCTTGAATGTCGTGACCAAAAATCTTGGCCGAGCCGGCATCTGGTTTAAGTAATGTTGCGAGCATATTAATAGTGGTAGTTTTACCTGCACCATTCGGCCCGAGTACGCTGTAAATACTACCGGTCGGTATGGAAAGGTCAACGCCGTCGACTGCACGGTTATCGCCAAATGTTTTGACAAGGCCGCGAGCTTCAATGGCGAGAGCACGAGAATCTTCGTTTGCCATGTAATTCCTTAACAGTGTTAAATTTATTTCTACGCCTCCAATTTAACACTGTTCAATTGGAGTGTCAAGTGCTATAATACAGCCATGAACTACGAAGAAAAGCATCAGCGTATGATCGAACGCCTCGAGAAGAAACACGAGGAAATGCTTGAGCGTATGAGCCAACAACAGGATAGGCTCAACCAACGTATGGAGCGTCAACGTGAGATGATTTCGGAACGCATGGAACGTGAAATGAGCCGCGCAAATACGCAATTTGAACGTGCTAAAGCACAATCCGCAGTTGGCCTCAGTCCTAAGCAGGAAAAAATCGTAGCTGCTGCGCTCGAACTCCTTAAGACTAAAGGCCTCAACGAGTTGTCTCTTCGTGAAATTGCCAAGAGTTTGCACATGCAGGCACCTGCCTTGTACTGGCACTTTAAGAGTAAAGAGGTGCTTATCGACTATATGGCCGAAGCAATTCTTAAGAAAGAATTTCCTACGCTTACGCCCCGTAAAGATCCGGAAGTGTGGCAGGACTGGCTTATTGATCACATGATGCGTTTACGCCGAGCTATGCTAGCTTACCCAGATGGCGCACGTGTTGTGGCTGGCGCTCATCCCTATCCTGCAGTAACCTTGGGCGAGTCTTTTAATTGTGCACTCGAGTCATTGCATAGCACGGGTATAGACCTGCCATATGCAGCTCGCATTGTCATGACAGCTACCACGTATGCATTTGGCTATGTTATCGAAGAGCAGTCTTCGCCATCCGCCGAAGATCTTGCAGATTTCGACTGGGATGTTTTTAAAGATTCTGTGCCATTAATCGCTCAGCTCATGGCCATTCGTCGCGAAAACTATGACGCTGATGAAGATTATAAGAGTGGCCTGAGGCTCATCATAGATGGCGCCACGGTTGCTCTAGAAAATAAAAAACAGTCCTAAACTAGGACTGTTTGGTTGCCTGTGCGGCTTTGTCGACAAGTGTTGACCCACCTCTATCAAGCCAACGATTATACGTAGGACTTATTGGCGCATTACGTTCGCGCCACATATTGTAGACATCACGAGAGTATGATGACGTTTCTAGGCTCTGTAGGCCAAGGCCCTTTTCGAGATTGCGAGCAGCGCCTGGTCCACCGTTGTAGCCAGCGCCGATAAGCTCGGCTGTTTCATCCCAGGTTGGTCCTTGGCTTGTTTCGCCAAAAGTACTGCGTAGATACGCGAGATATGCTGTGCCAAATTCGATATTAGTACGGGGATTGTAAATGTCGTATTGTGCGACAGGTGTTTTGAGGTGCTTGGCTGCAATGTCTTGCGCGGTGCCTGGCATAATCTGCAATAGGCCTTGTGCCCCAACGCCACTTTTGGCTTGCGGGTTACCACCAGATTCGATGGTCATAATAATAGCAACCAAGTTAGGGTCAATATTATACTTTTGGCCCATTTCCTGAATTATCCCGCTCCATTGTTTAACAGTAGCCGGAATCCATGGGGAGGTTATGGCGTCCTGGCCTGCCGCAAGTGGAGTGGTAGTTGCCTGTTTTTTAGGAATCATGCTCGATATGGTTAGAAATAGTAATACGATAAGTGCACCCAAAACTACGAGACCATAGTCTCGAGTCTTAATTTTTCGGAGCTTTTTGAGACTCTTTTTGAGTGGTGATCGTGCTTTGCCCATCACTCTATACTATCAAAGCATGAGCGATATTCCAGCACTAGTGTTCAAAGTAAGGTGAGTTGAGAAGGAGATGGTCGGATGAGGTGAGCGGCAGCTCTGTGTTGGCAGCTGCCACTCACCATTCATCCCGACGCGTACGTCAGCTCTTGGCTGTGATGTACATCACCAGGGCGACGTTCAGCGTTGCGACGATGCTGTAGGCGGTTGCCAGCTTCCAGCGCGTCTGCGTCTGCTCGCCCAGGTAGTAGGTACGTTTGGCGGCGAGCCGGTCGGTGATGACCCAGGCGAGGCATCCCATGCCGATCTCGATGGTGATCGTCGTCTGGAAGTTCGCGTACCAGAGGTACTTGTCTTCCATGTAGTCATGAAGTACCAGAGATCCGATGACCATTGCCGTGAAGAACGCGAGGAAGCTCGCCATGAGCGCCCACATCGAGTCGTCCCTTGCCCAGAACGGCTTTTTCTCCTGGGCCTCCGGTTTGTCGACGGCGGCTGTGGTGGGCGTCTCGATGAGGCTGGCGCACTCGTGCGGCCTGATCGCTTCGTCGCTGAGTAGCTCCTCGACGCCGTCTTCGAGGTCGCTGATGAGGAGCTTCTTGACGTCGAAACCGTTGTAGAACCGGCTGCCGATTCGGACGAGGTCTTCGTCGCGCAGAATTCGCAGGTCGAAGCTTGCGCTCACTTCTTGCGGCTCGCGACTGGTTTCGTACTGGACCGGAGTCAGCTCACGCTGCAGGTATGCCGCGACACGCGTGTACGGCAACCAGAGGTCACCGAAACGAACGTTCCTGCGCCACTCGTCGTCGACGTAGTCGATCATGAGGTATGGGTCGAGGTCGAGGCTCGGGTCGGTTGTGCTGTCTTCGTACGCCTGTGCACTCAAGGTAATGCCCCTTTCGTGGGCGATCTGATGGTTGGTTAGCGGGCTACGCTTCTCCTTCTCAATGTGCAGTACCCGCTGAGGGGTTACAACGACGTTACTATACAATATTATCTTGTGTACTACAAACAAAAAACTCGCCTAGTGCGAGTGTGTATACAGGGTTGGGAAACAAACAGATAGCGGATAGATGGAAGATCGGGCGCGGAGGCGCTCGGAGCCGATGTTGCTAGCTCCGAGCGCTGCGCTTGCCTTGTGGTGTTGTTTGGATCAGCCCAGCGGTGTCTGCGAGGCTCGGGTGAGCCCGTGACTGATCGTCGCGGAGAACACAGCGGCGTTACCGATGGCCGTGCGGACGTACTGGAGCCGTGCGACCCTCCTGAAGAGTTCGGTCTGCCAGATGGCCACGTCCGTGGTGTCGACCTCGGTGAGGCGGACGGCGTCGTGCGCGATGTTGCTGACGAACAGCGGGTCGTGGTGCGGGAGGTGGTCCTGCAGTTCGACGGTCCGGCTGCGCCAGTCCTCGGGCATGAGGTGGATGTCCAGCTCCGTGATCTCGTCCAGCGTGTACAGCCAGCCGTAGAGCGGTTCCAAGCTCTTGTACGTGCCAACGCCGAGGAGCTTGAGGGCCAGGTTGAACCTGAACCACTTGCAGCCGTCGTAGGCATCCGCGGAGGGCGCATCGCAGTCGGCAACGCAGTTGAGGTGCTCGGTGAGCTCCTGGTTCCAGGCGTCGTAGATCCTCGGTGAGACGGTGACCACCAGGTCGAAGTCGTTGCCGTCGAACACGAAGTTGTCCGCGTCGGGGCTCGTCTCGAAGATGTTGACGTTGTTGGCGACGAACTCACGCAGCTGCTGGGCGGTGGAGCCGAAGACGTCGACGTCTCGTGACTCGGGGGCCAGAGCGAGTGCGCGGGTGACGAGCTGCAGGTTACGCAAGGTGTCCATGATGGACTCCCCTTTCGGTTTGTTGCGACCCTCTCCAAGCGTACGCTTGGTGTATCTTCTCTGTCTGAGATACAAGATGAGGTCCTTATGCTCAAAAAGCACAAGAATCCCACCTCGTATCTACGCTATCTGTTTGTTAAATTGCGCATAAACGGTGTTTAGGCATGTATATTATACAATATTTTATGGTATAAAGTCAATGAGCGACTCGCCAAATGCTCGCAATTTATACAAGAATATGGTAAAAATACAGATCATGCCAGTCGCTCGCCAAAATAACTACATTCCGCCATCAGAGCAATATATGGCTCACGGCGATTCGCGCCCACCACTCGAAAAGCTACAATCTTTTGACCAAAGCTTAGGTGGGACGTCTAGGCCATATTTAAATATTGTTAGCACAAATGTATTGCAGGATTTAGCTATGGCAGATCCTAAAAACGCCGAACGCTATCTGGATAAAGCTCGCGATACTATTGATGAAATGCTTGATACCGCAGATGCACTGTACGATCAGGGCTATGTGAGCGATGCTAAGAAAAATGGCGCTCACTATGCAGCGGCATGTTTATTGCGAGCCGAACTACCACATTGGCTGCAAGCAGCTCACTCATCCACTATATCAATGGACTACGAAACGATGCTCGAAGGTATAAACTCGTCCACCAATTATGTAACCGAAGAGTCCCAGTACGGCACACTGGCCGAATTTGTACCTCTACTGCTTTTTGCTCGTGCCGAGAAAATTCATAACACTCGGCCGTATATTGGTCGTCTGTCGCTTATTCGAGAAGACAGGCGTTTATTTAGACACCACACCGCTACCGTTAATAAGAACTGGGATATGGGTGTCTCTAAAGGTCCGGAATCCGAAAGCTTTGTGACGCCCGAAGATCGTGTGCAGGTTAAGCGCGGCAAAGACGGCTCGCGATACCCTTACAACAGAGCGGGTATTATTTTCTTACGTGCTCGGGTCCTTGGCTTTGGCGATCCCCTGTCGATTGCGGATAGTTGTACTGTCGAAATGGGTGAGTCTGTCCCTGACAATTCCGAAATTCTTACTTCGGACCAACTTGACGAGATCACGAATAATATTATCCAAGATATAGATACGCAACGCGAAACTATCGGCAAGCTTAGACTTAGCGCTTAGCCACGCATACGACGTTCTAATTGTCGTATTTGCACCTCAAGCCATCTGTCGAATCGTTTGAGGTATGGCAATAGCCAGCGCCAGAAAGCTTTTAGCTCTTTGGCCGTCCAGCGTAAACCGATTTTGGTGTATCGTTTTGCAATGTAATAAGCGCGAATAGTCTGTGTCTTTGCGGTAATAAGATGAGGGCGTAGCCACACGCCTGTTTTAACGGCAAATTTGAATAACCCTGGCACTACTCGGTCCAAAGTGGCCGTTACTCTATCTCCTGTCTGGTTGAGCCAAATGCCAACGGCACTTGTTGGTTGGCTGGTCTCAGCAACAGCAGTCGCTGCAGTGACATACATTTGCTGCTGGAACGCCTCGGTCGGCGTAACTACTGACAGTGCCGGCTCCTGCTCCGGTGATGCCGCTTGAGGCGCCAACTGCTGAAACTCAACTTCTTCTGGAGTAATAGCCTGATCATGTTTTTGTGGCAGGTAGTGCTTAATAAATGGCGCTGCTATAGCGGCTAGTATAATCACGCCAACTGCTATGGCAGAAATCAGCATGACGGCATTTGGCGAAAGTACCATATGAGTGCCCGGTACGACTCCTGCCAAGAAGAACGTTAAGATTGCGTCAATCATTTCGGGCAATTTTAGGAATTGCCACGCAACAAATACTCCTAGGACACATAGTGCCAGGACTTTGTAGCGAGCAAACTTAGATTTTTGACGAGCCATTGAGTGGTATTATACAACGCTTTGCAAAAAGCACCGACAAGGCCGGTGCTCTGTTGACTCGTTTACGGCCTTGTACGCTAGTTGCTAGCTTGGCGAAGTCCGAGCGTGGTGTCTTCGATTTTGACCTGCGCAATGAGTATGCCACCGCCAACATCGCTGGCGTCTTTAACGACTTCGGCACCAGCTTCTTGTAACGCCTTTAGGCTTGCCTCAATGTTATCTACGTCGATATAACTAATGACTGTACTGGCATTTGGGTCGAGACCAATTTCCAGGTCATCGAGCTTATAACCAACATAGTAATCGCCGTCCACATATGGTTCGGTACCCAAGTATGCTCCGTAGAATTTCTTGGCTTCGTCTAAGTTTTTTACAGGGTAAACGATAAGGGAAATATTGCTAGCCATTGAGAGCTCCTCTTGATTTTTTGATTAGTAAGCTGTATAATCAAGATACTCTAATATAGAGTTAGTGTCAAAGGAATTTTATGTCACTCGAGAACAATAGCGAATTAAAACGAAATGTAGTTATAGATAGCCGTGAGAACGGCATTAGCTATGCCCTGTTTCGTAATGCCGTCGGCAAAAAGCTGGGTCTCAATGGCACCGATTTTGACGCGCTCGATCTTATTTTCTTTAGAGGTGTAGCGACGCCTTCCGAACTTTCGCAATACACGGGGCTAAGTAGCGGCTCAACTACTATTATGATTGACCGTCTCGAGAAAAGCGGTTTGGTAACTCGCCAAAGTAACCCGCATGACCGTCGTGGTACACTCGTGGTTATTGATAAGATAGCCGCACTTAAAGTGCGTCCCCTCTTTACCTCTGCGCGTGTAGCTCAGAATAAGCTTTTAGACGGCTACTCTACGCAGCAACTCGAAGTTCTGGCTGATTTTTTTCAACGCTCTCGGACTATGTACGAAGAGGAACGCCAAAACGTTCTAGACTCAATGAAGCCTGCTAAAAAATCCAAATAACGCTTTATTACGGTAGCACCGTGAGTTTTACGTATAATAATAAGCATGAATAGTTATGTGATACTTTTGCGTGGAATCAATGTTGGTGGCAAAAACAAGGTCCCCATGGCTGAACTCAAACAATGTTTGGAAGCCTTGGGGTTTTTAAATGTCTTAACTTATATTGCAAGTGGTAACGTTCTGTTGCAGTCTAAGAAATCGGCTGCCGAGGTAAAAGATGCAATCGAAGCCGTGTTGCCTAAGAAATTCAAATTAGATAGCGAGCTTATAAAAGTGCTCGTCCTAGACCGTAAGCAACTGCAGGCAGTTATTGACATGAGACCAAAAGGCTTTGGCGATCAGCCCGACACATACTACAGCGATGCAATCTTCCTAATGGACATCGCACTAGACGACGCACTACTCGTCTTTAATCCTCGCGAGGGCGTTGACAAAATATGGCCAGGCACCGGTGTGATATATTCACAGCGTTTAGGCGCCGAGCGTGTCAAAAGTCGCCTCAGCAAAATTATTGGTACGCCAGTTTATAAGAGTATGACAATTCGTAGTTGGAACACGACCACAAAGCTACTACAGCTCCTTACAGAACTAGAAGCAGCTAAAAAATAATCGCCAACTAAGCGTACTGTGGGCCGTTGCCAATCATACCCAAAATGCGGGTATCGGTTGCAACTGGCGCGCGGTTAATAGGGTCAAAAAGCACAAGCGACGTACCTGGGTCA
The DNA here is from genome assembly GCA_964654135.1 of uncultured Candidatus Saccharibacteria bacterium. Taxonomy (GTDB): domain Bacteria; phylum Patescibacteriota; class Saccharimonadia; order Saccharimonadales; family UBA4665; genus CAMLQK01. Next base: position 15,846 of record CAZZHV010000012.1, on the reverse strand, counting down.
ACCAGGGGCGAATAACCGGCATCCTGCTCGGCCATTTCTTCGACACTTGTTGGAATAACGTTAAAGTGGCTAGCCTGAGTATTTGCGCTGCCACTAAGAGCAGCTGCCCCGATGGTATTGCGGTGACGAATGCGACGGAAAAAATTAGGATTGGATATGGAGCCGCTGACATTCATATCGACGTGCCACTTTGTCGGAATGTTACGGATAGTATCACGGAAGATGACCATCTGATCTGGAGTTTGCTCGTCCTCTTCACCGAAACCGGGTATTCGAGACGTGAGTAGTAACGGCTCGCTTGACTGAGCCCAAAGCTCATCGGCCTCTTTTTCGGTCTCTTTTCGTTTGCGGTTACGGAATTTGTCTACAGGGTCGGAAATATCCATTAGGTAAGCTAAGTCGCTTTCGAGAAGCGTGGTGCGCCCAGTTTCATCTATAAAGGCCGCGTAACGCATGCCTGGTTCGAGACCAAAGAATCTATTCCTCTTCATAAAGCCCTGGAATGAGGTGGTAGAATGGGCGGATTGACGGTCGCCACGTGTTATTTCAAGGCCTTGGCTGTCGGCGCGAGCCAGAAGTGTCGAACGATTTTGGTGCAGTAATACACCTTGCGCCCAGCGGAGCTGAGAGAAATGGCGTGGACTACTGCCGAGCTCCATATTGAGCTGGACGAGTTCGCTTACCTTGTTGACGCGCTCATTGGCCTGGTCGCGTATTTTGCCAAGCTGAATGCTAGACGCTACGCGTTCAACCTTAGTCCAACGCCTTAGTTGGCCTGGAGTCGCATCATCAATGCGAGTGCTGGCGCTCTTGATTTCCTGAAAACGTGTTGCATCACCTGTCTCGGGCACATCGGAGTGATAGCGACGCGATAGTATGCGGAACATGCCACCCGCAATAATGCGCACGGCATCACCTTCGACGTCCTCTTTGAGGAGCTCATCGACAAAGTTTGCATCAAGACCAAGCGACTCATAAGGATTGGTCTCTGGAGTTTCCTCCATGAGGCCCAGGTCTTCAAATAGTTGTCGTCTTCGTGGCGGCACTACTCTACCTCTTTGTCCTCATTCAGGTTGATACCAAGATCTTCGACATAGTCGCGAATCCAGGCAAACTGGACTGCGCTATCTTTAATGTTGTCCCTATGAGAGCCTGGCGTTTTGTCCAAGTTAGAAAGCTCTACGGAAAAAACAGGGTGGTCGTAAATACGACTACCGTTATAGTTAACAAAAAGGCCGGCATCCATAAAGGCGGTTACGGTACTGTCTGGATCATTGGCTGCCTGCTGCATAGAGAGACCAACTTCCCTGAGCGCACGCTGTAGTGTTGGAAAGCCAATGCGGTTGCCATCGGTCTCGTCAGCGATGAGCTCGCGAAGTGCATACAAGCCAGTTGCTTGCTCGGCGGTTAGGCTAAAGGCGTCCATAAGGCCAAGGTACGTGTTACGGTTTGAGCCATATTGTAGTACGCCTTCAACATAGTGATACAGATTGGTTTCGCCAACAGCAGCAACGACTGGAGAATCTTCAACGCCAATGTCGAATACACAGCGCAATGCACGGCGGGCACGCAAACGACCAGGGGTGGCTTCGGGTGAGTCTGCCTGACGCATTAGCTCAGGCACTGTTACTTGTTCATCGAGAACTTCTGCAATTGCATCGGTAGCCTGGACTGCAAGCTCACGTCGGCGCACGAGTTCGAGTTCGGCTGCGGTTGGCGTAGGCAGTCGGTCCTCATTTATTTCACGCGGAAAATCTATTAAAGGTTCTTCGGCTTCTTCGTGGAGCGGGCGGTATTCTTGACTCATGTGTTCCTCACTAATATGGCAGTTTATTGCTTCATTTTATATATTTTTGCACAACAGTCAAATTCTCCATGTAAAGTTACCCTTTATTTCAAATATATTGTATTATCTATGAAAATGAGTATGGAACAACATCCACCAGTGCCGGTTGAGCCCGAAATATTTGAAGAGCTCGAAGAACGTCAGCCCACAGCGTTTGAAATGAGTACTTCGTCATTGTTGGCAATGCTAGATGAATCACCCAATCGACCGACTAATCCCCGCTACTTTAATGTGGTGTGGGACCGGCAGGATCCTGGTCATATGGCATCGCTCACCAATCTGATTATTCGACCAACTGGCGCGCGCAAGCAAGAACTATACGGCGAATTTTATCAGGCACAATTTGAGGTTACGCATCGTGATCAGCACGGTGCAGAATCGTATGACTTTATTTGGGCCGAAACTGCTGCTCAGCGTCGTGGAGAGCCAATTGTGCCTAACCATGATGCACTTGCTCGTAACTATGGCTACCATCAGTTAACGATTGGTGGCGTGACTAAGGAACTTGTTGAGCATGTGAGGACTTTGGACGATTGCAGGTACTTATTGGGTTCCCTCAAGGGTCGTACTGGTATCACTATGGTCGGGCCATACATTGCTAACGCTGTTAATACATTTACTAGCGACTTCACCTATCGCGACTTTGCTTCCCTCAAAATAGGTAATATGACCGAAAACGTTGATAAACTTTTTTCGCTCCTTCGTGAAGCTCAAGATTTTGGACAAGATGTACCTAAGTCGACACAAGGCTTTCTGGTGTCTCGCCTGTTGCGGGCAGTTGCCGACAAACAATTAGGGTCGGATCCTGACGGCCTAAACCCACGAGAGGCCCTTAACGTTTTGCAGGCAGCACTCGACCAGGATGTTATAACAAGTCCTCATATTAAACAGCGTGTTCTCGGATTTGCGCCTGTATATCGTTACGCTTCTGCTGTTGAGCGCATGCACGAATATCTGGAGGATGACAAGCGAAATAAGGGCCCTAAGAATATTGTTGGTGTAGAACGAGCTACTTTTGCAACTAACTTTATGATGGTACGTTTGCGTGAAGAATCGTTGCCCGAGGAGGTTGCCAAGCAGCTAAATAAGGTACGGCTCAAAATTGGCGTAGTAGATGTCCCTAAACTCAACCGCGAAGCCATGCATGAAATGCTTACCGGTGTTGCGCATGGCTTGGGCCTTGAAGAAGATGAAATTGATCTAACGAATGCTTCTGGCGTTGCGGCAACATTTGGCTACATGCTTGAACTATTGCACCCTGAGGCCGATATAGCGCAACGCGCACTCGACCAGAAGTGCGTAGACATTGTTGAGCAAGCCCTCGTTCCAAGTATTATTCCTAAAATTGGCGAAAAAGCTTTGCTTGGTGAAGATGTAGCCTTACTTGATGATGACGAACGCGAGGAATGGTAGGACTTTGGTGTGTACGAACCTAAAGCCCCAGTCGCAGAGTGCATAAAGCACCATCTTGATGAAAATGAGGAAGCCTTTACGCCTCTTGTAGAACTGACTTCTTGGAATGGCAACGATGCTTTTCACGAAATAACGCCGCGAACCGTGTCAATGGTTCCAGTGGCTGCTGCCCAGGAGCCGCCAGAATATTTACACAGAAATTTACAGGAATACGTAAAGCAACGTAATGTGTCAACGACACGGCCGTTTTCACTTGTACTTTCCCTAAATTATCCTGAGGTGGAAGATGCGACATATGCCAACCGTGTAAAAGAAAATCTTGAAGTTGTTCATGAATTTAAGGAAAGCACGCAAGGTAGACAGCTGCCACTGAGTTTCTTCGAGGTTGCGTATCCGCCAGAGACGACGATTGGCAGGATACGTCGCGACCTGGCTGGAGTGGCGCTCGCTCATATCCAAGGGCAATATAATGGCAAAGCGATTCCAGAAACCACAGGTCTGTTTATTTCGGACGTTGATACGTGGCGCTTTTCGCCATTGAGTTTCGGGCGGTTGCAAGACAGGCTCGATCAAGGTTACTCTTGGTCCGCAGCCTGCAAACGGTACCTTACGACGGGCGGCGAATTTCCAAATATCGACCGCTGTATTAACATGCTCAATCTTAATCAAAGTATAAGTTACACAGCTTCCTATGACTGTCATGTCATGTATACAGCCCGAACGCTTCTGGCTGCCGATAGCTTTTCGGCGGCCGACTCTATTTTTGAGACACACGAGATGCGATCGAGGGCTGAAGCTGCTATGGGAGACGACTTTGTTGCTCCCATGCCGCGACAAGTGCCCGGAGCTATTGCTGTTAGCTATCCGAGACGACCCGTCGAAAAGATTCGTGAAGGCAAACTGTCATATGAATTTTGGGAGAAAGGCCAGTTTACTATGCAGGATGGGTATCGTCAGGGAAATTTTGCTATGCCAAACGAAGACGTCAACACGCTACATGCTAATCGATTTATCGGGTCCATCCTAAGTGATATATGTGGTGCTACTCGCGACGAACGGGTCAAAGCGCTCAGGCAACAAAACCCAGACCAACCATATTCTGAGGCACGCAGTATAGTAGACAGTCACATCGGACGCACCTTGCAAGTGGCGGATGCCAGGTTTAACTTAGGGCTCAAAAATCTATCAATCATGGATGGATTTGTTCGAGCCTAAAATAAAACCCAGGTAAATTGCTACCTGGGTGTCTTTTTATACATGTGTGATGTGTCTGTCCGCCTGCCGGTAGTGATGCGCGTTTTGCGCGATCAGAATACCGACAGACGGATCAGATCACCCTTCGAGTGAGAACCTACATCTTGGCTTCCGCGGCTTGCTTGGCCTCGAAGTCGATCCACATGCGGTAGTTGCCGCGAGCACCGAGCCCATCGAGCATGTAGCCCGCATACTTCTTGGTGGAGTCCACCACGTAGATGTGTCCCGGGAAGTACAGGTCGAGGTACTCGGCGACTTCGGCGCAGATCTCCAGGATGCGCTCGTTGGGCGTGTCACCGTCGATCACGAAGTGCAGGACGCCGCCGGGCTCGATCGAAGCGTACGAGATGTGCTCGAACTTCGTCTGCAAATCGGTGAGTCCGATACGCCACCTGCCGCAGGTGCGGACGAGTTGGAGGGCGATGAATCCGCCGGGCGTCTTGCATGCCTCCACTTGGCCGTAGACGGCACCCTGGTACTTCGGGGTGATGAGTCGCTCCAGTAGTGCGAAGACGTCGCGGTCGAGGTACTCATCCAGGTAGTCCATACCCGGTTCGTAGCGCGTGCCAGCAGGCATCTTGCCTCGTACCACGAGCGCTCGTCCGAGCTCGTCGCTCTGGAACCTGCAGGTGAACTGTCGGTTCGGTCCGCCAAGTGCGGCCGTGAGGCTGCGCGGCAGGTCGACCACCACCTGTGCGATGTCCTTGTCGGCGGCGTTGGGGCCGATGGCGATCCTCGCGTCGTAGTAGAAGTCGCTGAGGTTGAGGGCCTGCGGTGCCAGGGCGTTGAGCTTGTGTCCGAGAGCGCTGATGCTCAGGGGACGGTCCATGGGCAGTGTTCCGATCACTCGATTGTTCCAGGTTAACCTGGATGTCTGGGTGTAGACAAACTTATTTTACAATGATCTGTATTTTTTGACTACTTATCCGAGGAGTTACTAACCAAACACATGAAAAAGCCGCATAGTAAGATTTGATAAAAGGTGACCTGACGGTCAGCAAGGCTTGTATCTAATCCACGTATGCGGCGTGCCTCCTAGACTACTCATATGAGTAATGATGCCTAGGAGGCTACTTCCGCATGTGCTGTTTACGAGCTACTAGATAGTGCGTGAGAGGTACATGATGTACCGTTAGATGTAGTTCACGATGAGCCTGCAGCGAGTGCCGGTGGGGTCGGTGAAGGTTGCGATGTGCTCACGGATGCGGCGTTCGAGTGCCGGTGTCCAGAGCGGTTCGCCCTTCTTGACATCGATGGCTGCGCAGCCGTCATCGATGGCCACGGCCACGATGCTGGGGGCGTACTCGGGGAGGATGTCCTCCACCTTGTCTTCCAGCATCTCGGCGGTCGCCGTTACCTGTGACACGACCTCTGTTGCGAAGTCGACACTTTTCACGCGGGTTACCCCTATCAGTCGAAGGATCTACGGAAGATGCTGTTTAATATAAGCACCCCATTAGCATATGTCAACACGGATTAGACTTTATCTCACAAAAATAGTATAGTAACCCATGATGTCGCGGAGTTGAGACCCCCATTTCCTCTGTACGCATTCGATCGTTAACCTATCAATCTATCTCAATTCCCGGTAGCAAGAACCCCAGGAAACGCCAACACGAAAGTAGGCAGTCGCAATGACCGCAAACCTTCCCCTCCCCCTCGTCACTCGCGTCGGCGGTGCGCTCGAGAAGGTCATCTCGAACATCGAGGTGTACACCTCTCCCGAGTACCCGCTGGACCGACAGGGCCAGATGGCTCTCGCCCGCATGGTCGAGGACCGCCCGGCGCTCAACACCGAGGCGCGGATCGCACTGCTCGTCGACGCTCTGGCGTGGCACGGTGTGAACCAGCGGGTGGAGTTCACGTCCCTCATGGACGAGTTCGACATCGAGGACGTGTACCTCGCGCTCGACTACCTCTACGAGGTGGGCACGCGCAGCCAGGCCAAGAAGGTCAACCCGGACCTCAGCGAGGACGAACTGGCCGCAGCCAAGGCTCGCGCCAAGCGTGCTCAGGAGCGCGGCGAGGACCAGCCCAAGGCCGACCAGTTCAACAACATGACGTACGTGCGTCAGGTGGTCGAACTGGTCATCAGGCTGCGCGCCGCGAACAAGGACGTCGGTACCGTCGAGATGCTCGACGCCCGTATCTACGAGCTCGGTGGCCTCAGCTTCGCAGTCGAAGCCAGCGACGAGAACATCTGGGCCGGCGGTCGGAACCCCGACGCGGTCTCAGACGACGAAGACTCCTACTGACAGAAAGGAGGTTGAGCGCCATGGCGCGCGAAAATCCCCTGATCACTCTGGGTGTTCCCAAGAGCGTGCTCGTTCATGAGCAGGCCTACGGAACACTCGCAGGTGTCCTGAGGATCGCCGAGGCGAACTACCGGACGCTTACCAAGAGCTACCACCCGGACTTGCCGGCAGGCGATGACACGCTCATGACTGCCTTCGGCGATGCCATCGAGGAGCTTCGCGACCCGGACGCTTTGGCGTTCTACGTCGAGGAACTCGTCGAGGTCCAGGACGTCCAGGGACTGTATCTGCAGCAGCAGTCACAGCGACTGGTGGTTCGTGATACCGCGGCAGTGTCTCGAATGGCCGAAGGTTTCACCTTCTTCAACCAGTTCGAGATGCTCGGTATCACGAAGCCGACGAGCTACATCGCTGACCTCCATGGCCAGCGAGCTGTACTCGACGTGCTGAGTCCTTCCCAGGGCCGCGTGCGCGTGACCGACCTCACATCAGAGAGCCCGGTCGGTGCCACGTTCTCCACCCAGGCCAGATACCGCAGAGGTGTGTGGCAGGAGTCGTACAGCGACGTGAACCACGGGAGGCACTGGTACTCGTTTACCGAGTTTCTCACCGACGAACCGGTCAAGATCGTGGGCTTCGCTCCCGAACGACTGGGCGCGAGCGCCAACACCGATGCGCCAAGGCGCACGATGATCGAGTCGCCGGTGTCTCAAGTGAAACTTGCCTGGCAGACGCCCGCTGACAGCTGGTTCCTCACGGAACTGTGCTACAACCGTGACGTCTCCAGCCATCCTCGGCTCGTTCTGTACAAGCACGGCCAGTTCGCCGTCACCGACCAGCTGATGGCCAGCGCGCTCTTCACTGCCAGCTGAGCTAGCACTACCGGAAACGGAGATGATTGTATAGGGATCCCCCTGACTAGACTTTTTAGCCTCGCGGCTATCATTTCTACGTCAGGGGTTTTCCATTTCTCGGGATATTTTAAGCACAATGTACACATGAGAAGGCAGCCTCGGCATTTTGCCGGAGGCTGCGCTAGCTCTTTGTGTTCTAGCAAAGGGTACTTAATTTAGCTTATAGGTCACCGTAAAACAGTGCTGGGTACAGATGACTGTAGGCTGTCGTTGATACGATGCCGTAAGGCTGTGTACCTACTTGGAACCAGCGGTAAATTGCTGCCCCACCTGCTGTTGGGTAGTCATACTGTGTGCCAGTGTATGTGCCACTTCCTGGGTATGGAGCCAATTCTGTTGAAACTTGTGACGCGTAAGCTGTACCGAGGTTCTGGATCTTTAATTGAACCCAGCCGCCTGTGTTGTACGTACGAGTAACAGATACGTTACAGGTGTTAGTGCCTGTCTTGTATTCGTCATAAGCGTAGCTTGAGCCGTTCCAGGTGTACATGTAAACCTGGTATGCTCCTTCAACGCCGTAGAACGCAGGGTATACCGTTGAGTTAGCGCCAACAGTTACGTATAGGTCACGCGTAGGTGCGCCAGAGCCGTTGTAGAGGTACAAGTGAGCGTACCGTGTAGAGCTCGTGTTGTTCTTAATTGTTGTGTACACGAGGTTCTTGTAACAGTAGTTGTAGAAAGTCGAGAAGTCGAGCGTACTTACGTTGCCGACCATCGGCTGCATTACTGAAGATTGGCTACTAAGTGTATTAGTGTTGCGGCTTACTTCATTAGTTGGGCCGAGCTTTTCGGTCAATTTAGCGTCGTGCTTACCTGGCTCTACAGGAGGCTTGCTCTGGACTCCAGAGACAGGGCTGGTTGGTGGATTCTGTTTGCTGATAGGCGCAGCTGATACTGATGCAGCAGAAGTTGCGGCTACAACGAATGCAAAGGTGCTGGCGCTTAAAATGCGTCGCACACGAGAAAAATTCATTTTCATAATGCTCCTTATTATTTTGCTAGTAACACATCGCTTATGCTACGCACGTTATGCGCATGCGGATAGTCTTGTTTTTTACTGAAAGCCAGCTGTAGTAAGCGAACGCCTTGCGAGCATAGCGCGAACATAACAGGTAGCTTGTAGGGCACGATTTTGTTCAATTTTCATAGAGATTATTGTTGTAAATATCGCACCACTTTACTCTGTAAAGTGGGTCTAAATACGTATAAATAGATATGTCGCACAGAATTAGAATGTGTGCTAATTAAGAGATTGATGATGCTCATACCAGTTGTCCGCCTGGTCCATGAGCATTGTGTTTCGCGGGTCATTGGCTGGATTCAATGCCAGTAGTCTATCTACGTTAAGTGGTAGTGCCTCTCGTGTATCTCGGAGAGCACGTTCTCGGTTATATGACATGTGAATGGCACGGTACACATATTGTTGTATGTCATCAAAATCTACCGAATACTCTTCCTCAACTGGAACCTCGTCAATAGAGGTAAATTCGCCTGGTATGCCTTGGCTGGACTTGAATCTATCGCGATTAACGACGTACAGAGAACCTACGGTAAAACAGGCTTCTCGAAGCACATACGGCCCAGCAAAAAATTCATAGATTATCTGCGGTCTTGCATAGCCTGGGGCGGGTTCAACTGCATAAGAATACCAGCCCGACCAGCCGTCTCGACTCCAGGTAGTAGCACAAAAAGTCGCCACATCAATATTCTCGGTAGCGTATATTTGCGGTCTTTGTGTAACTTTGCTGTGGTCAGCATCAAGTGCTAGAGTTGACTGACTGAAGGGCTTAATTACCTCGATACCGTGTTGTTTGCTGCCGTGAACAAGTATCGAGCCTCTGCTAATGCCTTGTTCAATCGCAGTTCGCTGTTTTGCTGATAACATGATATGGAATAGTATATATCATTCAATAAAAAGGATGACTCGCTAGGAGCCATCCTTTTGTGTTTGTGCGCGGTGTATTTTAAACGTTGCTGTCGACGTCCTCTGGGAACAGAGTTGCACGCCAAGTGCTGAGCTGACCAATCTCCGTACCGTGATCGTTCATAGCGTCACGGACGAGTTTTTTGAGGTCTGCATTGTCAACTTTGTCGATAATCTTGTCACCTGCTACAAGCGTAAAGGTGTGGTGCTTGATCATGACATCAATGTAGTCTTGGTCGAGGTTAGCAGACTTAGACAAATCGTCGGCTGACATTAAGCCCCAGTTGTAGCCCATCTTGTTGTCGCCACTCTTGTGGCTCTCATCCATTTTGTAGAGTGAGCTTACATCCTGGTTCTTGTTCTCGTCGTTGCTGTCATCTTGCTTGTTGTCAACGAGCTGCTGACGAAGCGCCTTGAGGTCGTTTTCGCGCTGCGTCTCGTTGGTAACCGAGGTTTGTGCAAAGGTCTTAAGCTCTGCATTTGTAGCCTTCTCTGCTGCTACATTTGAGAGATCGATCGCAGTTTGCGTGTGCTTGATTGCGTAATCGACGATGCGAATATCGGAGAATCGTCTATCGTCGTGGTGACGCCCCCAACCACCATGATTATTCCAATTGCCATTGTCGCCGTGTGCTGATACCACGGCGGTACCACCAGCTGTAAGTGCAACCACCGATGCTACGGTGACTGCTGCTGATACGATTTTTTTCATCTGCTACTCCTTGTGTTAGCAAGTACAAGTGTATATACATGTATTTTAAGCTTCTATTAAATTTCTTACGTTATGTGTGACGAAAACCACACAAAAACAGTGCTTACGCTTAATAAAAAATTAAGTATATAGTAAGAGCTACATAATAATGAGAGGTGTCCATGACTATCGATAGGCTGCCTTTTACAGACGAAGGCGCGCACGATCCCGAAGTGCTCAGCGATTTTTACCAGGAACTACATGACTCGTCACAGAGCACTTTTTATGACGAAGAAACGGATGCTTTTGTAACGTGGCGCCACGTAGACGTTAGCCGTATCCTTAGCGGCCGCGATCCAGCTGTCAGTAACAGAAACACACTTGATACGCTCGATACAAAGCTGGCCTTGGCGACAAATCCTCGTACGTATGCCGGCCTCGGTCGTCTCTTGTTTTCTACGGCACGCGCAACGGCGAACGCGCCCGACGACGCACACGCCAAAGTTACGGCCGCGGTTTATGACAGAGACAGCCCCTATTCACTTAACCGAAGGCATTTTGCAGATAACTACGGCGAACTTGTTACTGCGCAAGTCGAGACCGTAACCGATGAGTTGGCGCGTACTTTGCATGGCAGCGGCATCGCAGATTTTAGCCGCGATTACATCCGACCCCTTGCTTCGCGTGTTATTGGTGAAATACTCGGGTTTAGTCGATCCGAACAAGAACTTATACAGCAATGGAGCGATGCTCAAACTTCCCTGTTGGGCCGGCGCCTGGATCGATCCGAACAAGGGTGGGCTATTGATGGCTTAGCGAGCTTAGCTATGGCTTGTCGTGGACTCGTAAAGGCTCGTCAGACATATCCGCAAGACGATCTGGCGAGCTTGCTTGCCTCTAAAGAACACGGTTTGTCGCTAAAGCTGGCTACATCGACCTCGATGAATATGATCGCTGCCGGTTACGCAACAACATATGGCACCGTGCAGAATAGCTTACGTTACTTGTCCACGCCCGCGGGCCGTACACACTGGGAACGTCTCGAAAGCCCGGGATATGCTCAAAAGCTAGCTCCGGAACTTGTCCGGCTCGAAACTGGTCTCATAGGCTGGAAACGTTATGCCGAAAAGAGTGTTAAGCTAGCTGATGGCTCAATTATTCCTGCGGGACACCAGATTATTAACCTGTTAGGTGCAGCTAATCGCGATCCGATGTTTGCTGACCCTCATACGGTTAGTCTAAGCCGGCCAAATATGCCCAAGCCCCTAAGTTTTGGCATTGGGCGTCACCTATGCATGGGCCAAGAGCTGGCGATGATGGAAATCACCACAGCATTGGTTGCTCTTCGAACAACATTGCCAACATTAACAGTCGAAGAAAGCCCCGATTGGCCAATAACATACGACCCAGACAATTTGTTTCGCACCATTCGATCGTTGCCCGTGTCTGTCATATAGGTTGCCCGGTTTGCTATATTGATAAATTTAGGATATAATTGTGTTATATACATTTCTCTTTTGCATGCCAACTCAAGGTGCATCAGCCCTTGTATCAAAATAAAAAGACAACCTATTTACTTGGACAAACCGCGGCAATACAGTAACTTTCGTAGTACTTTTACACTGCCTGCGTTCCTCTTGGAAGTGTCCCGCAACACAGCTTTTGCTGAGAAAGAAAAACTTCTTATGATTGATAAATACATTGAGATCGTTGGTTCAAGCAATCCTCGATTGAACGCTATGGCACCGGACGCACGTGAAGCAATAAGCGCAGTATTGAGCAAAAAATACACCAAAGTTGACTACACTATTGTCGACGACATGGCTGGCCTCGAAACACTAGTAGCCAAAAAACCAGACCTCGTTATATTGGGCATGAAGCTCGTCCTTTTGGACCCTGCCAAAGGCTATGACGACAGTCCAAAGGTGTGGCTTTCTGACTACCTCGAACAGCACGGTATTACCTACACGGGCTCAGATACCGAGGCGCTTGCCGTTGAGTTTGACAAGCCAATTGCCAAGCAAAAAGTTATGGACGCAGCGCTGCAAAGTTCGGCATATTTTATATCCAGCATTAAGCAGCCCGTTTTTGCGCACAATTTGGAATTTCCATTGTTTGTAAAGCCTACTAATCGTGGTGACAGCAAAGGTATCGACGAAATGTCGGTGGTTTACTCCCAGCCCGAGCTAGAGGCAAAAATAACCGCAATCCACGACGACTGCAGCTCTGATGCTCTTATCGAAGAATATTTGTCTGGCCGCGAGTTTAGTGTTGCTGTTATAAAGCAGAACTCAGGTTCCCTGCTCGCAATGCCAATAGAAATAACAAGTCCTACAGATACCAAGGGCAATAGTTTTTTGAGTGAAGCGGTAAAAAATGCCGACACAGAACGAGTCTTGGCTGTTACCGACGTTGATCTCAAAGATAAGCTCAACGTGTTGGCTATCGGAGTGTTCGAAGCCCTCGGCTCACGTGATTACGGCCGAATTGATATGCGACTCGACGCCATGGGTGCGCCCAGCTTTATTGAGGCAAACCTTATGCCTGGTCTCTCGGACCACGGTTATTTGTCACGCTGTTTTGCCATAAACGAAGACATTACCTACGAAGACATGATCTTGTCTATTGCCGACCTGGGCTTGCAGCGAATCTCGAATTAAACTGTGATTTTCCTGAGACACGCTGTTATACTTGGCTCATGACTACAAAAAACCTCCCCACCAATAAAAATGTTCGTATAGCCCAAATTCTTATGTGCCTTGCTGCCGTATCAGCACTACTTGCAGGTATAGGGGCAATTACTAACGCTACCTCAGCTTCTGACGACACTGTAGTTGTGGAACTTTGGCGTGTAATTGGTCTCTTTACGTTTGCAGCTCTATTCGGCATACTTGCTCGCCGGCCTGAGTCCAACAGATCACTGTGGGCGGTTGTTATTCTCAACAAATTCGCATTGAGTATTACCGGCCTTGTGCTTATGGGCAACGCAGATATAAAGGGTGCGACTGATCTCATTATTTTTGATGGTGGACTAACGCTGTTGCTTATAGTTTCGTCACTTTTGGCAGGAGCTTGGAAGAAGCGTTAGAGAACAGTATCTAGCCGTAGGCCAGTGCCGCACATCTGAGGTACATGGTATGAATAGCGTCGAAAATAGTGCTACAAATTGGCCGCGAAGTTATTAATCGCTTCTGCGACTTCATCTGGATGGCTAACCATAGCTAAATGACCGGCAGCAATGTCGATGACTTCTGCATTTGGCAGTTGGCGAGCCATTTTATTTTGTAGCTCAACTGAGAGCTCTTTGTCCTGAAGTGTACGAATATAGAGGTACTGAGTGGCTGGCAGCTGCTCCAACGACGTCTTGCTAACGTACAGACTTCGTGGCTCCGGAACAAACGCTTCCACGATCGATTCGGTCTGAGCGCTAGTAAGGTCATTACAGAGACCGCTACGAATTGCCGAAGCCGGTGGCTTGGTGCCTGCTAGCTTCAATATGATTGGCATAATAAATTTCTGCGGGAACGGCAGTGTGTCGACAAAAGATTTTCCAGGTGCCGGAATGGTAGCACTGACCGCTACAAAACCCGAAAGCTTATCCTGGAGTTGGCGAGCTAACTCAACAGCAATAACACCACCCAAAGAGTGTGCCACGATAATGTAGCGTTCTGCATCTACTTTTTGTATTTGGCTCAAAGCTTCCTGAACAACGCTAGCAAGCGTTACAGACTCACCTCGTTCGTGCGTTATTGTAATACTGGGTAATGTGAGTTTTGCTTGTACAGTGTCCCAAATGGACGTGGCAAGTCCTGCGCCACTGATATAGATAATAGCTGTCGGATGCGGATTTTTGTCGTGATTCATAACCCAAGTGTACCAGCTTTTATTTGCTATACTCGTTTGCATGAGGAACTTTTTTGATGCGAAGAATTATTGTTAACGAAGCTGATGAAATAATCGGGCACAAAGACCCGGCCGACGTGCACGATATGGACGACATTTTTAGAGGTGCCGGCTTGTGGATCGAGAATACACAGGGCGAAGTATTGCTTGCGCAACGAGCACTTAACAAATCAACGCACCCGGGCGCGTGGGGTCCAGCTGTTACGTGCTGTGTCGATGAGGGTGAAACGTATGAAGAAGGTGTAATTCGGGAGCTCGAAGAAGAGCTTGGACTTACTCAGGTGAGCCCAAGCTGGCAAACTAAAATTTACCAGCGACCGCCGCGTGGCATGTTTATGGGCCTATTTTTCTTGCAGCACAATGTCGAATTGTCACAGCTTACCCTGCAAACAGATGAAGTAGAACAAGTAGCATGGGTCGAAAAGACTGCTTTAAAAACAGACTTTCAGGCGCACCCCGAAAACTACGTGCCTTTAATGGGCGTATTTTTGGATATATTCTCGGAATAATTTTTTGCGCTTGGCTTTTAGCTGCGCGCCAAGGCGGTCATGCGTTTGGCAATGAATGCCGCCATTTGCTGGCTGCGTCGTCCAAGGCCACACGCTGCAGCTAGGCCCAATGCCTGGCCATCAGGTAACTCACCTTCTATCCAGGCGAGCACTTGTTTTTGCTGCTCAAACGTCTGGTCTTCGTGCACCATCCCGGCAATGTACCGTGTTCCCTGGGGCAAACGTAGGTCACGCAGCTCACGATAAGCTTGCTGGTCCAATATGGGTGGATTTTTGCCAGCGGCAATTGGTTCGTGAATGTAATCAAGGTGCTGCTTGCCATGCCATGTGACCTGCCTGCTAATAGCATTCATTAGAGCAACAGATGCAGCGCGGTTGGGCAACTGTCCGCGCGACTCATTGCCGAGGTCTCCCATACACAAATGGACGCCAAAATGCGACGCTTCAGGCGCGCGGTTTGCCAAGTCGCCAATGCTTACGCCAAGCATATCGGCATGGAGATTACTCGGCAGCTGGTCTTGCGGAAAGAGCGCCATGCTCATGCTCGCCGGTGTTTCAATTTGAAAAACAACGTCATCGCCAAAGGGTTCGTCGCGGATGCGCTCAATTTGCTCTGCCGTTGCTTGCGCATACTTGTCCGATAACTCCGGGTCGAGCCCGCGAGCCAATCCGAACGTAAATAATGACATGTCTAAAGAGTGCGGGATGCCAACTTGCAGCTTTAAATCTGGCCGATCGTAGGCTTCGCGCAGGTGTGCCAGAGTTGGCCAAGCGCTTACTGCATTGGCGTGGTACTGCAGCTGGAAATCGTCTGGTGTAA
Organism: uncultured Candidatus Saccharibacteria bacterium; assembly: GCA_964654135.1. GTDB lineage: Bacteria > Patescibacteriota > Saccharimonadia > Saccharimonadales > UBA4665 > CAMLQK01. Next base: position 317 of record CAZZHV010000012.1, on the reverse strand, counting down.
GCGTGTGCCTAGGTGCGACATCAAATTCCGGACAATCTTCGTAGTTCGACCACCCACCCGGTTTTGCAACGACAAACGCATCATTATTTTCGTATGAGCTTATGTGGTCTACGATCCAGTTTTGTCGATCGCCCGTTTCGCCATCGCTTACTTCTAATACGTTGTGCCCGCCGTATTCAATTTGGGCTCGCATTGCTTCTTCGCCAGTTTCTGCCGGATAACTGCCAATAAATTTCACCGTACGGTCAAGTTCGCTCATAACACCCCCTGTTTTACGTTGCTCTTAATTATAGCCAAAATTAGGTGCAACGAAAGCA
>CAZZHV010000011.1:15784-30045 GCA_964654135.1 uncultured Candidatus Saccharibacteria bacterium | reverse complement strand
ATGAAGCAGTGGATTCAGCTAACCAACAAGGTACGACGCGATCGCGCTAGCACGCTTAACGCAGATAAAATTCGGGAACTTTCGCGAGCACTGAGTCGTATGGAGCATTTTAGAATGACAACCAAATATAGCGATGCCACAAGCGAGTACGAGGTTCTGTTTATTACGCCCGAAGACATCGACCTCATACCGCGCCATTGCCGCACGATATACGTAGCTTGCGACGACACGCAAGAAACGACCTACGCCATCTCGCAGCGCAATGCTCATACTGGTCTCCTGGTCTGCTATTAGGACTTTTGCTACAATGCTGTCGAAGCATAAGGAGCATGTATGAACTTTGATGATCTTACTAAACGGGCTGTCGAGATCCGTACGCAATACGATGAACTCAATAGTCGTGTCCGCAATGTAACGTGGAACGAACAAGACTTAATGGCAGGTTTTGTTGGTGATGTCGGTGATCTTTCGAAGATCACCATGGCTAAACACGGCTTACGCCAGATGGATAATATAGACGAAAAGCTTGCCCATGAGCTGGCTGATTGCCTGTGGTCAGTTCTGGTCCTAGCCGATAAATATAAGATTGATCTTGCCGACGAATTTATGCGCAGCATGGATCAGCTCGAAAAGCGCATTGCAACCGAAGGCCATTAGAACTACAGAATATCGTGCACGCCCATGCTGAGCGCGGCGTACGGTTTGCTAGGATTCTGAATCCACCAAACACTGGCATATGTGGCAGCTTTGAGGCGCCACAACGGTAGTTCTTTATGAATCTTGGTAGTGCTCACCTGTCCATTTACGGCTACAAAGATCGTGTCCAGATGCTTAACCACAATGTGCGGCGCAAAGCGTGTTGTAAACGTTTGCAGCCAGTCTACGAGCCGCAGCAGGTCCATACTAAATGTAATAGCCTGCTCAAACTTGGCAGCCACACCGAGCCGCTGTAATTGCGATAGACTCAAAACGAGTGTTGTTTGTTCGCGCTGCAAAATAGTTTGCGGCGCTGACGTGCAATAATCGACGGCATCTTTGGTGATTGTCATGGCCAACGGACATTTACCGAGTAACTTCTCGAGCAAAATTGCTGTTTCCGAGTTACGACCAAAGTCACCGGCGAGCAAGATGCCATCCGCCCACATGCTGGCGCTCAATACTTCTGCGAGTGCTTTTTGCGAAAAGCTGCCGCTCGGTGTGCTCGGCGCAAAATCGGCGTTATCTATAATAATGCCAACCATTTTCTGAATAGAATCCGGTAGCATAGCTCGCACCGTGCCAATACCAGCACGGACACTTTGAGCATATGCCTCGGCGGGCGCCGCAAAGCCATGGGCGTTGCCGCCAACAACCAAAAGCTTCCCTGCATGCATTTTGTTCTCGGGTTTACTCCACTCCATCTCAGGAAATAAGGGGCTGCTTTTGGTCTGTTTTTGCCAGGCTAGATTGTCCATATAGCTATTGTACCCTTGTGCCGCGCTGGTTGCTATACTGTGCACATGACTACACATGATCCAAACGAAGAGCTGCGACGTAGCGTAACGGCGCATGGTCTGGGCGATCTAGAAGAGGCTGCTGATGCGCGATGGGAAGTAATGGCGCTCATGCCAGAAGACGATGTTCGTTATCCGGGTGTTGCTGGTGCGTATGCTTTTACGAATCGTTTGCTAGATAGGCATCCGTTGAGTGCCATGGTTGATATGGCCGAAAAAGCTTACGATGATGGCTTAGACATGGCCGCAGACCAGACGCGGAATCCTGGCGATCGTGAGCTGGCTCGTCGTGAGTCATTGGCTACTGCTCTACACGCTGGCGCTTTGATAGCGCGACTGGGTATTGAATACGATCGTGTTGGCGATCATGTGTATGCCGAAGGACGTTATACGTCGGCAGCCGAATATCTGCAGTATGCAACAGTTGGTTCGCGTGAACTGGGCACTACAGATGGCAAAAACTTACAGTTTTTGCACCAGTGGGAAATTAATACTGCGCGCCGACATGCGGCAATTGCTGCTTTTGACCCCGAGCAATCAACAGTCAAAGGTTTGGGCCGCGCTGTTAAGGCTATTGCAGTGAGCCCCTTTTCGGAGTCCTCAATTTTTACGGCTGGCACTAATCCAGAGTCGAGCTTTAAAGCTAAAGCTCGAGCCAAAGCAAAATCATTTGTTGGCGGACTGGCTGCTGCCGCCGTTTGTACGCTCAAGCTAATGCCCAGCGAAAAAGCTGCCCACAAAGCGCTCGATTTAGCCCAGAGTAAGTTTGTCTTCTAGCTTTCTTCGTCGAGTGACTGCACAACAGTGACGGTTGCCGACAAAATTTCGTCATTTTCGTCAAAACCAAAACTGCACTGCACCTTTTTATCTTTGAGGACGAGCGGTAGCCACATTTGGTCATCTTGCCACATTTCGTTATACGGAATGTCAGGTATGTCGAACCATTTTGGAGCCATTTCTTCAGATTCCGTTGGCTCACCCTGCCATTCGTCGCAAAAATAAACATGTACGAGCTGCTGCCACGGATCGCTGGCGGCGTCATTTAGAAAGTCGTGCTCGGCAACTTTGCGATACAGTGTTGGTGTTACGCTAATTTCTTCTTGGCATTCACGCACTAAAGCTTCCTCGATAGTTTCGCCCGGATCAACTTTACCGCCCACACCGTTCCAGAGGTTTGCGCCAAATCCACGTTTTTTCATAGCGAGTAAAATCTGATCGTCACGACGCAAAAATAGCAATGTGCAGGTTTTAATTTTCATTACAGCCCTTCTTTGTGGTGGCTGAGCTTAGCTTGCATCCAGGCTTCGCGTCGTTCTTCGCTGCTCTTATTCTTAAAAGCTTCGGCTGGGTACTTTTTGGCAGCTTTATCGAGCTTTTTAAGCATCGCATCGGCAATATCTATCTTGTTTATATGAGCAAAGTGGAATGCATAAATAAGAATATCTGCAAGTTCCTCGCCGAGTTCTTCTGTTGTACCAACGGGTTTATCTGACCACTGATAATGTTCGAGGAGTTCTGATGCTTCGAGTACGATTGAAGTCGCCAAATTACGTGGTGGATTTTTGAGCCAGTCACGCGCAACCATATAGTCGGTAATAATATCGCCAACTTCGGCGAATGTTTTAGTGCTTTGTGTTGTTTCGGTGCTTTGATTTAGCTCAGTTTCTGACATATGTACTCCTATACGTCCAACGTAATACTTACTGGACAATGGTCTGAACCCATAACTTTGGCGTGAATTTCGGCATTTTTGACGTGCTTTTTAAGGCTGTCTGACACCAAGAAATAGTCGATACGCCAGCCGACGTTACGAGCGCGAGCATTGGCAAAATGTGACCACCATGAGTAGTGACCATTCCCTTGTTTGAACATACGAAGCGTGTCGACGAAGCCGTGGTCGAGGAAGTTTTGGAAGCCCTGACGCTCTTCAGTCGTGAAGCCTTTTTTGCCGCGATTTGGCTTGGGGTTGGCAAGGTCGTCCTCGGTGTGTGCAACATTAAGGTCGCCGCAAAAAACAACCGGTTTAGTTTTTTCTAATTGCTGGCAGTATTCCAGAAACGCTGGGTCCCAATGCTTCTCGCGAAGTGGCAAACGGCTGAGGTCGTCTTTGGCATTTGGCGTGTAGACCGTTACAACGTAGAACTTTTCGAATTCGGCCGTAGTAACGCGCCCTTCTGAGTTGGGGTCGCCATACGAATCGCCAGTCATGTCGTACTTCTTAAGAATATCCTCGGGCAAGCCGTTGATAACAGCGATGGGCTTGATTTTGGTAAAAATAGCCGTTCCGCTGTAGCCTGCTTTGTCGGCAGAATTCCAATATTCTTCGTAGCCATCCAGTTCGATTTCGGCTTGGCCCTGCTTGGCCTTAGTCTCTTGTAGGCACACTATATCTGGCTTCTCAGCCTCAATAAACGGCTTAAAGAGTTCTTTGCGGACGACGGCGCGAATGCCGTTGACGTTCCATGAGTAGATCTTGACCACTTCTGCTCCCTCGTTAACTATCTTTATTGTAGCGTACCACAGGTGTATTAGCGTACAAATTTCAGGGGTGATGTAAAAAAGTCTTGCAGCTGCAACGACCGTCTGGTACCGTATGAACAATGTATAAACGTGTGCTACTCAAATTCTCTGGTGAGCAGCTTTCCGGCAAGCATGAGTTCGGTATCGATCTTGCTGTTGCTCGTTATATCGCACACGAAGCTAAAAAAGTTGTAGACGCTGGTTGCCAGCTGGTTCTCGTTGTCGGCGCTGGTAATGTTATTCGTGGCGCCGAGACTGCTTCCGACGCTGGCATCAAGCGTGTAACTGCCGACCAAATGGGTATGCTTGGCGGCCTCATGAACGCTATGGCGTTAACCGATATCTTCGAACGAGAAGGTGTCAAAACTCGCTGTATGAGCAATATATATGCTACGCAAGTTGCCGAGTCATATTCATTCCGTTTAGCCGAGAAACATCTTCAGCGCGGCCGCGTAATTATCGTAGCTGGCGGCATGGGCCGACCATACTTTACGCACGATACTGCAGCCGTAAGCATTGGCCTTGAGTTGAGCTGTGACGTAGTTCTTAAGGCTACTAAAGTCGATGGCGTTTACGACAAAGACCCAAAGAAATTTACAGATGCTGTTAAGTTTGACAAGCTCAAATACCAAGAAGCCCTCGAGAGCGATGCTATCAAGGTCATGGACAAGGCTGCTCTTGGGCTAGCTATGGAACAAGGTATGCCAGTAATCGTACTCGATGCCTTTACCGACGACAATATTGTGCAAGTTATCGACGGCAAAAGCATCGGCACCTACATTAGCTAGGCTTCTATCGACTCACCTGGCTTAAGTGAATAGTACGTTGCGCCACTAGCGTCACAAAGTTTATTACCAAAGTTATCGAGAATTCCCTGACCTTTTTCGGACAGAATCGCATTGTGTGTTGGGAAGCAAACTTGCGGCTTGATCTCGTTAAAGAAATCCATCATTTCGCTAGCTTTAAGCCATGGCGCGCTTACTGGTAGTGCAAGTGTTTTTACGGGTAATCCTGGGGCTGTAAACGAGTCTCCTGGGTAGTAGAATGTGTCATTTACGAATACGCCGACATTTTGGTTGCGTGGCATCGATGGATGTATTTCTGCGTGCAGACCGCCAAAGAACTGCAGGCTAAACGGCCCGGTCGTAACGGATTGTCCGCCAGTGACAGTGTTAATTTGAAAGTCAGCTAGTTCATGGGCTACTTCTTCGGTGCCATAAAGTTGTACATTCGGATTGGCTTTTACAATTGCAGCTACATTTGCTGGATTAAAATGATCCATGTGTACGTGCGTAATGACGACTGCGCTAATGTTGTCTGTCCCGCCAAAATCTTCAGTCCAAGAGCCCGGGTCGATAACGAGCTTTTTGTCTTGTTCTTCGATAACAACGCACGCGTGCTCATATTTCGTAATCTTCATAATTGTTATGCTCCCTACTAATCTTACTGTCTAGTATAGAGGGTGTCCGATTCTGAAGCTACTGCGTTAGTTCGTTGCTGGGTTTTGCGGAATAGAAGTGCTTCATAACGGATTTTGCCGTGGTAATGGCACCATTTGGAGCTGCGGCCGGGCAAACCAGACCAAGTACCCCTGGCTTCTCTTTAGTTGCGCCAGACCGATAGAGCGCCCATTTGGCGGCATATTCGGCGACATGTTCTTTACGCATAGTGTGCAAGACAGTAAATGCCTCTTTGCTAAGGCTCAACTTGCCATTTCTCTCGGTTAACGCATTCGGCATGTATAAGCCAGAGAGCGTTGTCGGGCCAATATAGCCTGGGGCAACGAGACGTGTGAATTGCTCAATAATATCACTATCCAAAATTGCTCGTACGAGTTCGTCATGATCCTCATAGCCCTGCATCTTATTTGCCGTTAATAATGAGATAGTCTGTGCCACCGTTAAAATACCTTCGGTAAGTGTATTTTTCAGCCCGTGTATAGCAGCATCTGCATCATTTGCCATGACACGCTCAGTAGTACGTGCGGTATTGTCGGCAAGTAGCTGTGCTACTTCTGGAGTTACCAGTGAACGCACGTCAGCATCAATGGAGGGGTTGGCCTTAACGATATCACTCAGTGCTAGGGTGACTCGTGCAAGTTTCGCAGATGCAGCCTCACCGTATTCAATCAGGGGAAGCTGGACTGTATCTCGCGTACCGTAGACATATCCATCTGGTGAAGGAAGCTGCGAGAGGGCCAGTACATACTCATCGTGTTGTTCGTGAGTCGCTCTTGTCTCCTTATTCACCTGGCTAAGGTCACTACCAGAGTTATTTACACGATTCGTAAGGTGTGTATCAATCATGAAAGCAGGCTCTTGCTGCATAGCACGCTGTACCTCATGGGCAGCTTGCCACCACTGCTCTTCGGGGTAAGCTATCCATCCAGCTCTTCCGGCTGCAGCGCTTACTACTGACTTTTTAGGGAAGCAAGTATAAATGTATGAGTTCTTCTTGATGATAGCTTCTTGCCATTCGTCATAGCGATCGGCGAGCTTTTCGATACCGCCCTTGGTAAAAGGCACATGCAACTTTTCTTTAATAGTAATATCAGTGGCAGAAATGTCTGCAAATGCAGCTACCGGGATCATCCCTACTCTGCCGTACCGGAAACGATAGGTGTTGCCTGATCGCTCGACCATATGGGCGCGATCCTCTAGCGATGCACTTTCGATAGCCGGCTCAGCTTCGTCTCTAAAGATGTCCGTGACAGCTTCCATGACGTCTTTAAGTTGGTTGTTGGTAGGGCCGTTCTCCTCCCAGTTAACCTGTACAGGACTCTTGGCGCCAATGTCGAATTGGGGCATATTTATACTATTATAACACATAACTGCCATATATACAATATATAGCCACGCGAACTACCCCTGTTAAAACTGTTGACTTTTATGTAAAAGCCTTATATAAATATAAGGTCATTTGTAGCTTCTGCTCCAAACGTACATTCAAAGCAGAAGATACATCCATCCTCCCGACACACCAGGAGTTCTCGCATGACTCGATCCGGTTTGTTCGTGCAGGAAGCCCGTGACCTCGCGGAACCCCGCGACGTCTCGTTCGTGAAGCCCAGGGTCGTAATCCACGACCACCCCCGCGCCCGGAGCATCACCAGTATCGCCTTCGACAACGTCTTCGGACAGGTCGCTATGACCGTCGACCCGTTGGCGGAGTACGTTCAGATCAAGGGCTTCGGCGACGCCGAGGTACTGGACAAGCTCCTCGTCGACCCGCGTGGCGGACACATGGCGATCACCGGCTGGCTGCCCTTCAAGCCCGGCGGCACGTCCTTCGGCAGCTCGAGCCAGTACAACGTCTTCTCCGGAAGCGGCAACGTCTTCGGCAGTGACGTGGTGGTCAACGAGGGCAGCATGATCGTTTCCGGCCGGGGCGGCAGCATCGTCTCCGGAAGCGGCATGATCTCCAATGGTGGTCGCAGCCAGCTCATCATCAACGGCCGCGAGGTCGACCAGGACCGCAAGATCTTGCTGGTCATGGTCATCCCGCCCCGGATGGTGCTGCGGCTCGGCGGCCTCTACGGTCTGATCGGCACTGGTGGCTCCTCCGACGGCGTCTTGACTCTCGACATGGAGGGTTCTACCGACGTGTACGTCAAGGCCGCTCGTGCCATGACCGTGATGCACACCGGTTCAGGTGACATCGAAACCGGTCCCATCGCAGGAGACCTCAACCTTCAGATCACCGGTTCGGGTGACGCCGACATCGATTCTGTCGGGGGTAACGCACAGGTGTTGCTCACCGGCTCCAGCGACATCACGATCGACCGCGGTGTCAGTACATCCGGCAGTTTCACGCTCACCGGCTCCGGTGGCATCAAGCATGGTGGCACCATCACCGGCGACGCCACGGCAGTGCTCACCGGCTCCGGCAAGATCAAGCTCAACCGTGTCACCGGTCGTTGCACCCCGCACATCACCGGCTCCGGCCACATCACCGTCAACGACCAGAAGTACAAGGCCAAGTCTCGTTGGTGAACTAATGCCAGCGTCTGACGCGTAACACCCACCCTGAGGTGGGCTAGCGCGGGCTGTGTGGTGGATGTGGAACGGAACGTTCGGATTAGCCAACAGGCTACCCCAACTTCCCTTCCGGGCTATCTTCTACTATGCAGTCACAAGGTACCGTCCTTGTCTGATGAGACAAATTGACGTCGAAACTGTAGAAAACCCTCCCATGCGCGGAGGGTTTTTGTGCTATCTACCACTGTTATAATCTTTGACATAACAGATATAAAATAGTATAATTAGCCTGCTTCAAACTCGGTTTGTCGCACCTTAACAAGTAGAAGATAGCTCTTCAGGAGAAGATCCATGGCCGTTTATATGGCCGTAGACCTTCTCCCGAAGAAAACATCCATCCACAACACCCACATTGGAGTGATCCACATGACCATCAACGGTCTACTCACCTGCAGTGCCAGGGAACTCGCGCTTCCGCACGTCATCACCGACGAGCCCGTCGTTCACCTCCCCGACCGCCCGGAACTGGCCAACGTCACGAGCATCAACTTCAGCCACATGCGGGCTCAGGTGATGATGATCGTCGACCCCACTCGTGTCGGCATCGGCATCAGCATCTACGGCGACCCGAAGGTAGCCGACGAGGTCAACATCTGTTCGCGTGGAGGCCACGCCGCCCTCGGCGATCTCAACAAGGATCGAGGAGCGTACGGCGAGTCCTGCGAGATCCTGCTGGTCATCACCGTCCCGTCCCGCATCAGTCTGGACACGTGCGACTTTGCCGGCAGGATCGGTCTCGGAGGTGTGCCTGCGAACACAGTGCTCATCGAAACGAGCGACAACGTAGAGTTCTACGCCGAGTGCGTCGAACAGTTCAGGACTCGCGCCCGGGACAACAGCGTCGTCGAAGTTGGCACCGTGACCAACCACATGGCGGTGACACTGTTCAACCAGAGCAAGTTCAGCGCCCAGCGTGCATACGGCGAGATCAACCTCACCGCTGAAGGCGAAGGCAGCTGTAGTATCAGCGATGGCTTCGCTTCAGGCGCGTTCGTCTCCACCGGATCGAGCCTGGTTACGTACGGTGGCATCATCGCCGGCAACGCCAGGATCGAGCAGCACGGCAGCGGTCAGGTGTCCCTCTATGAGGTCCGCACCGACTGTGTCCCCAAGATCACCGGCTCCGGCACGGTGTCCTTCAACGGTAAGATCTACCGCAACAAGTAGAAGGAGTGCGCATGACCGACAACGGTCTGTTCGTTTCCAACTCGCGTCAGCTGGCGGAACCTCGCGACCTGTCGCAGTTCGTGCCAGTCCGCGAGGTCAGTAACCGGCTCTTCACGGTCGGCACCATGAGCATCCGCATCGATTCGGTGTTGGCTCAGGTCGCCATCCAGGTTGAGCCGAACACCAACTTCGTCAACCTCAAGGTCTACGGTGACCCGGAGATGGCCGAAGCCCTCAAGATCAGCAGCCATTCCGGCCACCTGACCCTGAGCGGCGAGCTGCCCTTCATGGACAAGGCCCCGGACGGCCGGCGCGGCTTCTTCAAGAAGTTGTTTCGCCCGCTCTGGGACCAGCTCTTCGAGGGCACCAGTGCTGTCATCAACGACAACCGTGTGATCGTCGACGGGCGTCGAGTCGACCTGGATCGCAAGATCCTGATCGTCCTCACCATCCCGCCACGCATGGCCATCCGTGCCGGTGATCGTTTCTACGGCTTGCTTGCCGTTGGCGGACACCGCATGGACGACCTGGTCCTGGACTCGTACGGGTTCGCTAAGACCTACGTCGACAAGGCAACGCGCCTCGAACTCACCACGCACGGCATGGGCCGTATCGAGGTGGGCAGCGTCGACAGTGAGCTGATCGCGAGCACGCGTGCTCAGGGCAGTATCACTATTGCCGAGGCAGCAGGAAGCCTGCGACTCAATGTCCACGACATGGGGCGCATCCTGCTCGCCAAGGCTCGTGGTACGGCTACAGTCGATTCTCGCGGCATGGGAGAAGTCACCATCAACGGCGGTGAGCTCCAGAGCGGAGCGTTCATCACCCGAAGTATGGGTGGCATCACCTGCAAGGCCGCGATCATCGGCAACACAACAGCAACCGTTACCTCGAACGCCATGGGCAACATCGTCCTGACGCGCGTTCGCGGCGAACTCCGCAAGGAGGTCAAGGGTATGGGTTCGGTCAGGGTTAACCACAACCAGGTATACAACCGGTCCCTCTGGTGATCTGACCGCGTCTCATGCGCTAATCTTTCGCTTTTGCGAGGTGCAGCGCGGCTGTGTGGTGGATGTGGAACGGAACGTTCGGATTAGCCAACAGGCTACCCCAACTTCCCTTCCGGGCTATCTTCTACTATGCAGTCACAAGGTACCGTCCTTGTCTGATGAGACAAATTGACGTCGAAACTGCAGAAGGCTCCCCTGAAACACGGAGAGCTTTTTATTTTTGCTACTAAAAAACCGCCATGCGGCGGGTCATATTCATAAATCTGTCACCTTAGGGTGGTGCAAGGTGTGGCGGCTGTGATTCAAGGGGGATGAATCTTGTGGTGGTGACCACAGCCGCCGACACCTTTAGGTGTTGGTTGTAGGGGTAGAGTTGGGTTGTGCTAGGAGATCAGCCGATCAGATGGTGCGCTTGGAGCTCCTCGGACCGTAGGTGTAGCCCTCGTCGGTCTTGGTGGTGATCTCGGTGAGATCACCGTCCTGAGGAGCGTCGTCGCTGCTGTCCTTGTCACCCTCTTCGTCGGTCTCCTCGCCGGTGTACCAGGCGTTGGGGTCCGGCGTGATGTCGGGCTTCCCGGTGTTGGGCAGCGAGGGCACGGGAGTGAACCAGGCCCACCAGGTGCTCCATCGGGGCTCCGTGCGGTCGTGATCCTTGTCGGCGATGTCGGCCGTGTTGTACAGCACCGTGATGGCACCCCACAGCGGCCAGACCAGCGCGAGAGCGCCGTAGACCACGAGGGGCATCACCAGTCGCAGGTGGAACAGCTTGCGGATCCAGCCGAACTTGACGATCGTCATGACGCCGTTGCACAGCCAGTTGACCGGGTAGCGGAAGATGGCCGGACCGAAGTACCAGTAGATCTTGCGACGGTGCTTCTTCGGCACACTGGCGAACGAGGGCGCCCCGAAGGCGTGCTCGTAGTGGTGGCGGATGAGCTCCTGGGCCGTGTGCGTGAACAGCCGGTGACCGGGGGTCTTGCCGTCCTCGTGGATCCGCTTGTTGAGCTTCACCGTGGCGCGCACGACGTGACTGAAGCGGACCCGCGTGAGCAGGAACCAGCCGGCGCCGAACGCGACGTAGACCTTCAGGTCGAAGTCACGGTAGACCAGGTAGGCCATGGCGCCGAGCAGCGGGAGGCCCCAGGTGTAGCCGTGTCGCAGGACAGCGATCTGCTGCATGCGAGCGCGACGCCACTTGGGCTCCTTCGGCTCCTCGTCTTCGACCCTGGGGTTCTTGGCATTCTTCGCCCTGATTTCGGCGAGCATGTCGTCGAACCGCTTGGTCTTGAACTTCCAGTTGAAGAACTGGTTGGCCCAGCTCCAGATGGAAGTGACGCCGGCGAGCACGAGAGCAGCACTGCCGAGGAGGCAGAGCCACCACAACAGTGGATCGAGACCGTCCATGGTCTGATTTCCCTTCTCTTTTTCTGCTTCTTGGGGAAGCAACCCATAACTAACTAAGGTAAATTATACTATATTTTTACAGAAATACAAATATTGAGAGAGCGCTCCTAATTAGAAGCACATTGTCACTGGCGATGTGCTCATTTTACGGCGAGTGAACTCACCGGGATTCGACACTGTTCGGCAGAGATGTTTTCACTGGAAACATCTCCCATTCTTCGTTCGAATCCCTTCAAACCAAACTAAAAAGACTAGCGGGTGCTAGTCTTTTTAGTTTGGCGGAGAGAGAGGGATTCGAACCCTCGATACGGTTGCCCGCATACACACTTTCCAGGCGTGCTCCTTCAACCACTCGGACACCTCTCCACGGAATTACGTCTAGTATACCAGACCCCAGCAGCGCTTGGTCAAAATCTTGTTTTTGGCATATTTTTGCGGAGCTTACATACTTGTGATGTATATACTGCCAAAATTACTACGAAAACACCTTGGCAAGAGAGGTGTTGCGAGGTTACACTAAGGTCAATGCCTATTATTCAGCTTCAGGACGTCAGTAAACTGTACGGCTTCGGCGATGCTACCAATGTAGCCCTCGACGAAGTTAGTTTAGATATCCAAGAAGGCGAATTTGTTGCCGTTATGGGCCCTAGTGGTTGCGGCAAGTCAACACTCATGAATATCATTGGTTTGCTCGACAAGCCAACACATGGTTTGTACACATTGCAAGATCGTCAGGTAGCCAAACTTCGCACCACGCAACGGGCCAAAGCTCGCCGTGATACCGTCGGTTTTGTGTTCCAATCGTTTAACCTTTTGCCCCGTCTTAGCGTACTCGAAAATGTTGCATTGCCTCTTGCCTACAAGGGCGTTAGTGCCGCCAAGCGCATTAAACGAGCTCGCAACATGCTAGAACGTGTTGGTCTTCACGACCGCGCCTACTTCTATCCTAACCAGTTGAGTGGTGGTCAAGCACAGTGCGTGGCTATTGCTCGTGCCCTCGTTAACGAGCCTAAAATTATTATTGCCGATGAGCCAACCGGGAACCTCGATAGCGCTAGCTCTCGCCTTGTTATGGAATTGCTCAGCGAAGTCCACAAGACCGGTAACACGATTCTTTTTGTAACGCACAATCCAGAACTCACCCGCTACGCTACACGAGTTGTATACATGCACGACGGTAGTATCGTGCACGACGAAGAGACAGAAATTGGTAAGGTTGCCGCAACTGCTCGCAAGGCACTTTACAGCGTACCAAAGAAGACGGTTGACGATGATCTAGCTGGCGTTTCGGTGCTCATGAAGGCTGTTCCTCATAAGGAACACAACGAGCCTGCCAAAAAGCACAGCAAAAAACCATCTAAGACTAAGGGCCGTCGTACGAAAGGCTCCAAAAAATGAGCGCAGCACGCGGCAATCTTAAAATGGCGACTACAAGCTTGCGCAAGGCTAAGTGGCGCAGCACGCTAACAATGCTCGGTGTGATTATTGGCATCGTTGCTGTTGTTACGATTATTGGCATCGGCGATGGCATGAAACACCAAGTTTCCCAACAGATCGGTCACTTTGGCAAAGATCTTATTACAATTCGCCCTGGCAAGGTCCAGCAGGCTAGCTCTAAGGCGATGATCGCCAATAGCGACTTGCTCTTTGGGCGTGCATCTTTGAGCGGCCTCACAGAAAAAGATTATGACGCGGTCAAAAAGACTTCCGGCGTTAAGCTTACGGCACCACTCGGGCTCGTTACCGGCTCTGTCACCTCAGGCGAAGGTGTTAAAATGCCTGACACCTCTATCATAGCGACAAGTCCCGATTTGCCTCAGGTGCTTAACCAGAAAATGCACTATGGTGATTTCTTTGACGATAATTCCGACCTCAGTAGCGCAGTTATCGGCCAACAGGTAGCCTACGATCTTTTTGGCCAAACCGCACCGCTTGGCAAGACATTTACGTTGCGAAACCAGACATTCACAGTTCGCGGTGTCTTTACAAAGTTCAACGCTCCGCCACTATCGCCTACGGCCAACTTTGACAACTCTATCTTTATTCCGCACCAAATGGCCGATCATATTACTGGTAATACTACTGAGTACTATGCGATTCTCGCAAAGCCGACCAATACAAAACAGCTTAAGCCTGTCATTGGCAGTATTAGTGAAAGTCTCAAGAAACAAAACGGTGGCGAGCAAGACTTTACTGTTCTCGACGAAGAAAAAAGCATCAGCATGAGCAGTGGTGTTATCGACCTGTTAACTACCTTTATTACAGCTGTTGCGGCCATTTCTCTACTTGTGGGTGGTATTGGCATTATGAACATCATGCTTGTCTCTGTTACCGAACGCATGCATGAAATTGGTATCCGTAAAGCAGTTGGCGCAACCAACCAACAAATCTTATGGCAATTTATGCTCGAGAGTACCGTATTGAGCGTTGCTGGTGGCTTCCTGGGTATCATTATTTCCCTTATCGTTAATGGTCTTATGCATGCATATACGTCATATGAGCCGGTCATCTCATGGAGTGCAATTGCCCTTGCTACGGCTGTATCTGTGGCCGTCGGCATTATCTTTGGCACCGCACCTGCAGTTAAAGCAGCTCGCAAAGATCCTATCGAAGCTCTCCGCCACGAATAA
>CAZZHV010000011.1:0-15684 GCA_964654135.1 uncultured Candidatus Saccharibacteria bacterium | reverse complement strand
GACTACAGGTAGAATGAGATGATTGTGCCGAGTCCGGCAAGGAGCATCAAGATAAAAGTAAACCAGCCAATCATTGTAACTGGTTTTTTGTTGACCCAGCGGCCCATGATCTTTTTATTACTACTCAGTAAAACAATTAGCAGAAGGATCAACGGTGCAACCAGACCATTGGCAACTGCAGAGTAGATTAATGCTTTGATTGGGTCGATGCCAATAAAGTTAATACCCAATCCAACGAGCATCGAGATAATAATCATGCCGTAGAACGCATATGCTTGGCCAAGGTTTTGGTACAGTCCTTCTTTCCAGCGGAAGCTTTCTGCAAAAGCATATGAGCTAGCGCCTGCTAGTACAGGTATTGCCAGTAAACCGGTGCCAATAAGGCCAATTGCAAAGAGGAAGTATGTTGCATCACCTGCAAATGGTCGCAAGGCTTCGGCGGCTTGCGCGGCTGTCTCAATATGTGTAATGCCATTCGGGAACAAAATACCACCACAGGCTGCGATAATAAAGAACATGACAATATTCGACAACAACATGCCTGACCAGACATCAATGCGCATACTGCGAATATCAGCCTTATCGGTGTGGCGGCGAGCGCGCAATGTAGTTTTCCCCTGTAGTACCTGCTCCTCGACTTCTTGTGACGTTTGCCAAAAAAACAGATATGGTGAAATGGTAGTACCAAGAATGGCACACAATATCAGCAGCTCATCTTTACCAAAATTAATAGTTGGCCTGAAGGCGTGGTGGAGTACATCGTTCCAGTTGAGGTGCGCCAAGACAGATGAGGCTATATATGACAAAAGAATGAGCGCAAGCCATTTGAGATATTTAGCGTAGCGAACATACGGCGTAAATATCTGCAACAAGAGGCTAAAAATGGCAAAACCTATAACTAAAAATGAAAAGTTAAGCTTTGGGTTGAGCAACTGTACGCCCTTGGCCATGGCACCAAGGTCGGCCCCAATATTAATAGCATTGGCTACAAAGAGCAATAATGTACAGGCGTACAAAATACGTTTAGAGAAGTGGATGCGGATGTTTCCGGCAAGTCCCCTACCCGTTACGATACCAATACGGGCACACATTTCTTGTACGAAAGCCATGAGTGGCAATGTCCATACAGATAGCCACAAGAAGTGATAGCCAAATTGAGCGCCAGTTTGAGAATAGGTTGCAATACCCGACGGGTCATCATCTGATGCCCCAGTGGTGAGGCCTGGTCCAAGCATGTGCCAATAATCTTTAGTTCGTCTGAGCATACGGCCGCCACGAACTCTGCTGCTTGCAGCTTGGGCAACTAAAACAGTCCTTTCCAAGGTTATAGCGGGCGCTTCGGCTGTTTTTGTGAGAAAGTTTTTCTTTTTTATTGCCATATGTTTGGCTCTAGACTATTTAATTGTAGCAGATACTAAAACTATAGAAAATGTGAATAGTAATACCAGAAGTGTTTTAGGATAAAGAATGTGATAACGAGGAACCAAAAGAGCAAAATATCGAGGTGGTGCCGACGCATAAATGCTGTAGCACGCTGCAAGAAGCTCGGAAGTGACGCATACCAAAGGCCAAGGTTGTACAGTGTTACATACCAGAACGTGCTAATAGTAACGACCCAGACGACCATACAATAAGGACAAAGCGCGTGAATGTTGTAGACGCTTTGGTAAAACAGCCAATGCACAAAAAGCACACCAAAGAGTGATCCAGCTTGTAGGCCGAGCCAGTACCAGCGCTTAAGCGTTGCACCGCCCAGCAGTACAACACCGCTAGCCATGACCACTGGAAATGCAATAAGTCCGATCATTGGATTTGGGAAGCCAAAAGCGTGTGCTTGGTCTGACGCCATAACTGAGCCACAGCTAATAACAGGATTGAGGTTACACGACGGTGTGTACTGTGGGTTTTGCAGCAGCGATATTTTCTCGTACATGATAATAAATGCACAGACAAGCCCGATAGTACCGGCTATAACAAGAATCCATGGTAGGAATCTGCCGAGCGTGCGAGATTTGCTAGTTTCGAGAGCGTTCTTTTTTGTCATATGTGTACTAGTATACCGTTTTTAACTATTCAGCACACGTGCCTGTTCCAACTGGCTCTATATTTTGTTTGGCTTGATCGAGCTGATCAATAACTTGCGGCATAGTTAGCGCATAGCCGATATGTTGGTAGGTAACGGAATGAGCAAATACGATGCCGATAACTGTCCCGTTGTTGTCAATAAGCGGCCCGCCGGAGTTGCCAGAAATAACGTCGGCTTTCATGGAATAGATCTGTCGTGTAGCGGTATTGTGGTTGTAAATGTTGCGACCAGTAGCGGTAAACGCATCTATAATGGCCGCCGGGTCAACATGAAAATCTCCACCCCCAGGGTAGCCAAGCACGGCCCCTTTGGTGCCGCTAGGCAATGTAGTGTCCGAAAGATTGAGCGGTTTGCCGCTCAGATTAAGAGAACGCAAAACTGCCAAGTCAAGGTCGGGGTTAAACCATATTACAGTAGTCTTGTGCGTACCGTTTTTGTCGATGACCTGTGGCTTAGCAACGCCAGCCACAACATGGGCATTAGTTATGACGATACCGTTACCAGCGACAAAGCCCGACCCCTCGACAATGCCGCCACACCCCTCACCTTCGATCTTTACAACCGAGTCTTTTGCCTTGTTAACGCCAGAAGTTAGCTCGCCAAGATTTGGTGTTTCAACTTCGCTTTTGGTTGGCTCTGGTTCGGCACCGGTGAACACCTGCGGAAATCCGTTTGGCGTTATAAGGTGGCCGACCTTAGCTATAACATTTGGCGCTGGCGGCATAACACGATCGATACTGCTAATAATTGCTGAGTCGCGTATCTGTTGCTGCACTTGTGGAAACGGCGTGTTGGTAAAAATGCTAGCGCCCAGCCAGGCACTAATAAGAATGCCGATTGCGGCTAAGACAGATCCAGCAGAGCTATCGATAGCATCCATTCTGGTGAGCGCGATACGCGATTTGAGCCGGTTTGCCACGAGCTCGGCAAATACGAGTCCGACCAAACCAGCGCCAAGCGTAATCACCAATGACCAAATTGTTCGCGACGCAGTAGTTGTCATGGAATGCACGGTATGCGCCTCGATAGCTGCACCCAGAAAGAGGCCGCCAAAAAAGCCACACACCGAAAATAATTGGCGCACAAGCCCCATTTCAATACCACGCACAATTGCTGCGAGCAAAGTAATAATTATTATCCCGTCAAGCCAGTCCATATGTACTCACTGTAGTAAATATATTGTACCCTGGTAGGTGGCTTAAAAGCTAATGCTTCGTTTGTTAGACATTGTTTTTTTCTTCGGCAGCCATTTGGCGAAGCTTAAACTTGTCTCCGGCATGAAGGCTAAATACGACAACAAAGAGAACGCCGAGGAAAACAATATACGCAGCGCGGTCAATAACATTAGCCGCAACGATAACGTTATTGCCAATGTGATGCAAATTGTGGGTAAAGACCAAGAACGCCTCGCGAATACCAATAGCCCCTGGTGTTAGTGCTGCAAATAGGGCAAAGTTGGCTGCACCAGTGTACGTAACAATCTGGCTAAACGAAATGTGACTGCTTACGGCATGCACTTCAACGAAGTAAATAGCTAATTGAGCTAGCAACTGCACAGTGGTTGCGACAAACATCCAGCCACCAAAGCGCAGTACTGCTGACTGCTCGTGCAGTTTAGACCGTTGAGCATACCACTTTAAAACGAAAGCGCTACTACCGCCGGCAAGAAGGACGAGGACAGCCGTCTGCCACCATGCTCGGCTGCCGACAAACATCATAAATGCGCTAATAATGGCATAGCACGCATAATATAGCAGTGTTGCAAAGATATATTGCTTAATACCAACATTGTGACGCTTTTTAAGGTATACGGCGCGCAAACCTGGACCACTCTGCCCTGGTCCAAAGAAGTTAATTAGTGAAGAATATGCGCTCAGCAGGAAGTTCTCACGAGTCTTCATGTTCTTTTGGTACATGCGAATAGATATCTGTAATACAACGGCCAAAGCCGCAAACCAAACTGCATACAAACCAAGGAGACTCAGGAGTACGCCCGGATGGACGTGCTTAAGTTGATTAACAATTTCGGGATGGCCGTTTAAGTACCATGCAAAGACACCAATCGTGGCGCCGAGGAGCACGAAGCCGAGTATGGTTTTGAGCTGTTTTTTCATTGCCTACAGTATATCGCAAACAATAATTATTCCATATATGACGTTCTTTAAGGTTTTCTACAGTAGCGCCTGTATAATATGTAGTAATTCTATGAAAAACTTCCTAAATCGACTAACTAAGCTCTTTGGCTCACGGGCTTTTTTTATCGGCATCATCGTGTTTTTTATTATCGAAGCCATCTGGATCGCCTTGTCGGCAATCTATCCAATGCCTTTTGACGAGGACTTCCACTTTGGCCTTATCAAGATATATTCCACACATTGGTCACCATTTTTGGCGAGTCATCCAGAGGGAGCCGATGCTTTTGGCGCCGTAGCACGTGATCCATCGTATCTGTATCACTACCTTATGAGCTTCCCGTATCGCCTACTGACTCATATTGTATCCGATGAAACAACGCGCATTATTATTTTGCGCCTCATAAATGTTGGCCTTTTTGCCTACGCGCTGGTGATCTTCCGCAAGGTGTTATTACGCCTCACCCACTCACCTGCCTTTTCGCATGTGGCGCTCGGTATTTTTGTGCTTATTCCAATCGTGCCGCAGCTGGCGGCGCACATCAACTACGACAACCTACTTATAGTCCTCATTGCTTGGGCATGTTTGCTAGTAACAGATATCCATCGCGAATTTACGGCTGGCCGATTTGAACTACGCTCACTGTCAGCGCTATTGGTTTTGGCGCTCTTCTCGAGTGTCGTAAAGTACTCATTCTTGCCGATTTTTGCTGCAATTGTTATTTTCTTGGTCATTGATGGCGTTAAGTCGTTTAGCTCTTGGGGCAAGCTGCGCCAAGCAATATGCACCAACTTTAAGGGTATTGCGCCCAAAGCTCGTATCGGCATTTTGCTGTGCTTGATTCTGGGCGGTCTGTTCTTTTTCCAACGCTTTGGCGTTAATATGATCAAGTATCACACTCCTGTGCCTTCATGTGATCAAGTGCTTAATTACGATCACTGTAGTTCGTATGGCCCCTGGATTCGCGACTACAACTACGCGCAGGACCGACAAGAGTCTGGCGAGGTGTTTGAGGGTAACCCAATTGAATATACCGGTCAGTGGCTTGAAGGCCTTTGGTGGCGCCTCTTCTTTGCAATCAATAGTTCAGAGCGCAACTACACCAATTATCCACCCCTGCCATTCCCTTCGTTAACGGCGATTGTGCTGGCAGCGGCAATGTTAGGAGTGACGATTGTTTACTTTAAACGTGTTATTTCGAGGCCCCTTTTACTCCTCTGTTTGTTGATTGTTGCCTTTTACTGCGGCGCATTATGGGTTGATAACTACAAGATGTATCACGAAACTGGGCACGCAGTGGCAGTTAACGGCCGTTATCTTATCCCTGTGCTGCCGCTGATGGCCGCTATTGCGTTTCGTGGCTTCTGGAGCCTAACGAGGCGTATGCAATCTGTGCGACCTGCTCTGGCTTTGGTTGTACTGTTGCTGTTCTTGCAAGGGGGCGGTCTGTTTACCTTTATTATGCGCAGCGATGCTTCTTGGTATTGGCCAAACAACACCGTTATCAAAGTTAACGATACAGCCAGGAATATCCTCGATCCGTTTATTATCCAGGGTAGCAAGCAAACAAAAACGGTCCTCTAAGGGACCGTTTGTTTTTTTGCGGATAGTTTTATTTCTTAGCGAAGCGTTCGCGACGCTGTTCTTCTATCATGTCTTCAATGAGCTTGCGGTTGATGCGCGTCAAATCGGCGATAATACCAAGCGTAAAAGCAATAAATGCCGCAATGAGTAATACGCTACCACCAATGAGGGATTGTAGGTGGTGAGCACCGTGTGTAGCGTCAAAGATGAAGAAATACAGATAGCGCAGGAATGGTATGAGCCCAAGTACTAACAGTATCGCTCCAAGCGTATTAAAGACGACGTACGGACGGTACATGATGAATGCGCGACTGATTGCTGCACCTGACTTATAGATGTGCTCAAATGAGTTCTTAAACAGGCGTGATTCGCGCAATTTGGGGTTGGTTGGGATTGGCACACTGGCAATCGAAATACCCTTGTTGCCTGCCTGAACAAGTGTTTCCATAGTGTAGCTAAAGCGTGTGACGACATTAATCTGCATAGCAGCATCACGTGAATAAGCGCGAAAGCCGCTTGGTGCGTCAGGTACGTTGGTACGAGCAGCAGTATTGAGCACTTTAGTACCGAAGGCCTGCATGATCTTCTTACCCTTGGAAAAATGGTCAATTGACTGCACGAGACGATCGGCAATCACCATGTCAGCTTCATTGTTGATGATCGGTGCTACAAGATCAGCAATTTTTTCTTGTTGATACTGGTTGTCGCCGTCGGTGTTAACAATAATGTCTGCGCCAAGTTCGAGTGATTTAAGCAAGCCGTCGTAGAATGATCGGGCGAGCCCACGGTTTTGTTTATGGGTGACAAAGTGCTTTACGCCCATTTGCTTAGCGATTTCGATAGTTTTATCACGGCAGCCATCGTCGATGACTAATACTTCGATTTCGTCGATGCCCTTAATTTTCTTAGGAATGCTCTCAAGTACGAGCGGTAATGTCTGTTCTTCGTTCAGACAAGGGATCTGTACGATTAATTTCACCGGGAGGACCTCATTAGTTACTGACCCTAGTATACCCTAGTTTAGTTGAAATTTTCCTGAGAACTGGTGCAGTTTGGTTTGTCAGGGGTGCCCATACCACGGTACTATACCTTCATGAAGTCCCTATCTTCTTCACGCCAAGCAGGTTTTACCCTGCCAGAACTTTTTGTAGCCTTCTTGCTAATAACAGTGGTAGGCATTGGTACAATATTCCTGCTGCGCGAGAATCCCCGTACTACTGAACGTAATAATTATCAGCGTAAAACCGCAGAAGCAGCTTTAATGCAGGGCATCTCGCGTTACTATTACGATAAAAGCAGCTTGCCGAGCGGATTGACGACCTCATACCAAAATATCGGCTCCGAATCTGGCCAGGTTGACCTCTGTAAACAGCTGGTGCCAGACTACATGTACGATATGGTGTACGATCCTACTTCTGGCATGGTGACGCAGGACGGTCTCTGTAATGCCAAGGACCAGAAATATTACACAGGCTACAGTATTAAACGTAGCGCTGATGGCAAAAGCGTCAGTATCGTCTCGACAACTGCCGAGGGTGGCAAAGTTATCCTGTACACAAAAAGCTTCAAGTAGCGGAGTTTTCGACTACGCCCATGTGAAATAGCTTACAGCCAGTATCACGGCTGCTTGATACACTGAATATACCATCGCAAGGTGGACAACTAATAAGGAGGTGTGCCATGGAAAATGCTCCCAACCCTTCCCTATTTAATAACGGTAATCGCATTACTTCGTCACCCGACCGTAGCGAACCCGCCGAACTAAAGATTGCCAAGCGACGCGCTCTCGCTCAGTGGTATGAGGCACGTCGTGCACAGGCACGTAACCGATATCGCTCATGGACAATGCGTCGCTCACAAGAGGTGCAAAATAGTTCTGCAACGTTCGATCTCATGGGCCGAATGGCGGTTGTCAGCGCTGCAAATGCTGAGCCAGATGCTGGTGTACGCCGCCAGCGACGCGCATTCCTTATGCGAAAATGGCAGCAATTTATGCGCAGTGCGTTCTAAGCACCTCAGATAGTTAATATTATGTTAATTATTTAGCCATAAGTACTGGCATTTCCATAGCCAATGTGCTATAATAAGTATATTGTTTAGATGGATCGTGGGTACTTAAGTATTTTTTGCTCGATTCTTATCAACAATCGACTCAAAAATAACTAAAATCCCAAAGGATCTATTCTAAAATGCCTTATAACAATAACAAATCATCATATTCTTCACGCTCTCAAAATCGCGGTCAGCGCAGCTTCGGCTCACGCTCAGGTGGTTTTGGTGGTCGTAGCGGTGGTCGCCGTAAGCCAACAAAGCAATATATCGACCCAAGCCGTTTCATCCAGGCTGCTAAGCCACGCGCAGAAGTAACGTTTACTCCTGTTCACTCATTTGAGGACTTTGCCGTCGAAGAACTTATTAAAAACAACCTTTCATTCAAGGGCTACGTAGCTCCATCTCCTATTCAGGATCAAGCTATCCCTGTAGGTCTTGAAGGTAAAGACATTGTTGGTATCGCTAACACCGGTACCGGTAAGACTGCAGCCTTTGCTGTACCTGTCTTGCACCGCCTGATGTCTGAAGAAGACGCTAAGGTGCTCATTATTGCTCCAACTCGCGAACTTGCTCAGCAGATCGAAGAAGAATGTCGCGAAATCGCTAAGCGTAGCGGTTTGTTCGGCGCACTTCTTATTGGTGGCTCACCTATGGGTGTCCAGCTCCGCGACTTGCGTGCTAACCCACGTATCGTTATCGGTACTCCTGGTCGTATTAAGGACCACATGGAACGTGGTACACTCGACCTCTCAACCTTCAACATGGTTGTATTGGACGAAGTTGACCGCATGATGGACATGGGTTTCATTGACGACATGCGCCAAATCGTTGGTGCGCTCCAAGCTGATCGCCAGTCATTCTTCTTCTCAGCTACCATGGACCGCAAGATTGAACTCTTGATCAACACCTTCCTTAAGGAAGATCACGTTACAATCTCTGTTAAAACTGGTATCACCAGCGAAAACGTCGAACAAGACGTTGTTCGTTACGGCGACCGTGCTGACAAGATCGAAAAGCTTCATAACATTCTTAACGACGAAGCCGTTGCTAAGGTTCTCGTTTTTGACGAAACTCAGCGTAACGTAGAAGCTTTGAGCAAAGAACTCCAGAATCGTGGCTTCTCTGCTGACGCTATTCATGGTGGTAAATCTCAAGGCCAACGTGAACGCGCCCTCAAGCGCTTTAAGAAAAATGACGTAAACATCCTCGTTGCAACTGACGTTGCTGCCCGTGGTATCGACGTTTCTGACATTACCCATGTTATTAACTACACGACTCCGCAAGCCTACGAAGATTACGTACACCGTATTGGTCGCGCAGGTCGCGCTGGCCGTATGGGTTACGCGTTGACGTTTATCGAAAACCGTTACTAAGCAAGACTGACCGTTCCAATAAAAATAACCCCTCGTGTGAGGGGTTATTTTATATAACCTGAAAGCGGTTAGATGGTTTTAGTAGCGTCGACCGCCACCAAAGCTGTCACGGCGTCCACCGCCGTTACCACCACCGAAACCGCCACGGTCACCGCCAAATGAACGTTCGCGACGCTCTTGTGGACGAGCTTCGTTAACGGCGATTTTACGGCCACCAACTTCTTTGTCGTGCAAATCAGCGATAGCTGCCTTTGCTTCGTCGTCATTTTCCATTTCAACAAAGCCGAAGCCCTTTGAACGGTTAGTTTCGCGGTCGATGATGACCTTCGCTGAAGTAACGGTACCAAATGGAGCAAAAAGCTCATTCAGTTCATCATCAGTTACGCTGTAGGGCAGTCCGCCTACGAATAGTTTTGTTGCCACAATCGTGGTCTCCTTATATAAGATAAAGCCAAGGTAACTGGGCAACAATTTAACGCATCATCCAGAAAGCTACACTCCTCAAGCAGTTGTTAACGGTGTTAGAAAAATTGACTGTGCAGCTAATCCTCTAACAGGCTGCAGTATATCACATACTTTTTGCTTCGTGCGGTAAAGTTTGTCACAGAACAATGTTTACGGATGAATATATGTAATTAACAGAGGTGAATAGATGTATATTTCACAACTACTGAGGCTTGTGATAGTGGCTCCAACAAGCCTATAATCATAAGCGGCAATGTGAGTGCTGGACCGAATCGGCCCTTCCTACTCACAGGCTTAGATGCATTTGGGAGGCAAACTCACCGAGCATAGCGCTCGCGTCACTGCTATCCTTTCTTAAAAAATTCAAGCAGTTTTTCGTTAGATGCAAAAGATCATGTCTAGACGGCGCATTAATCTTTGGCGAAATACTTCTCCTCACAGCCGTTCACTGCCGCTGTCGGTCTATCCGCTAGAAGCAGTTCCTCTTCCCTAAACTAAAAACCATAGGAGCTTGAAGTATGGCTAATCGTGTATCTATTAACAAAGAAGTTGCAATCACCGCGGTTTACTTCCGCAATGATGCCCAACTTAAAAGTTTCCCTAAGCGAATGGAATTCGACGGCCAGGAATACACCTTCCTCGAATCAGGTATTCGTTACTTGGTTCAGAAAGGCCAAAACCTTATTCAGTTATTTGATATGACTGATGGCGCCGCCGACTACCGCTTAAAGTTTGACACACATGAGTCAACGTGGACGCTTGTTAATATCAGTGATGCACCACGCGCCCTCGCGTAAGTGGTCTTCGATAGCCAGGAAGGCACCTTTAACCGGGTGTCTTTTTGCTTTTTATGCCCTTTTAAGCTGAAATTCAAGGTGTAGCTGGTATCATACGTATATGAAAATATCTGTTATAGGCACAGGGTACGTTGGCCTAGTTTCGGGGGTTTGCTTTTCTGAAATTGGTAACGACGTAACCTGTATAGACATTGTAGAAGAAAAAGTTAAACGTTTGCAGGCGGGCGAAGTGCCCATTTACGAGCCCGGTCTCGAAGATCTGCTACACGAAAACCAAAAGCGCGGTCGGCTGCACTTTACGACCGATTTGCGCGAAGGTATTAAAGATAGCCAGGTTATTTTCTTGGCTTTGCCAACGCCACCAGGTGCTGATGGCTCAGCCGATCTAAGTGCTGTACTTTCTGTGGCAGATGCATTAGGCGGTATTTTGGGTGATCAGTACACAGTTGTAGTCGACAAGAGTACGGTGCCAGTGGGTACTGCCGATCAGGTCCATGCCCGTATAGCCGTCAATCACCCGGACAATTTTGCAGTTGTTTCTAATCCAGAATTCCTACGTGAAGGCGTTGCGGTGCGCGATTTCTTGGAGCCTGACCGTGTTGTTATCGGTACGACCGCTCAACAGGCTGAGGCTATTATGCGTGAGTTATACGCCCCACTTACCGACGAACATCACCCACTTCTTATTATGGACGAACACTCAGCTGAACTTTCTAAGTACGCAAGCAACGCTTTTTTGGCGACCAAAATCTCATTTATTAATGAGATTGCTAACATGGCCGATCGTTTAGGAGCGAATGCCGAGGCCGTAGCGCGCGCAATGGGCACCGACCCACGTATCGGCTCACGCTTTTTGCAGGCTGGTATTGGATACGGCGGTAGCTGCTTTCCTAAAGATGTTCAGGCACTTGCCAAGACGGCAGAGGCTCACGACTACGATTTCAAGATTATCAACGCTGTACTAGAGGCAAATATCGTACAACGCATGGTTTTTATCGATCGCATCAAGGCATTTTATGACGGCAAACTCGAAGGTATGCATTTTGCAGTATGGGGTTTGGCGTTCAAGCCTGACACTGATGACATTCGCGAAGCTCCTGCTCTAACGATCATCGACGAACTACTGACAGCAGGCGCCACCGTGACGGCATTTGATCCAGAAGCTATGGATAACGTAAAACGCTACTTTGCCGAGCGGCAGCACATGCCCGTATTTGCGCCGGACCCACTTGCCGCTGCTAAGGATGCTGACGCGGTGATTATCGCAACCGAGTGGAAGGTTTTCCGCAATGTTGCCCTCGACGAGCTTAAGGCACAGCTAGCGCAACCAGTCGTCTTTGACGGTCGCAACATGTTTAGCACGCAAGAAATGCGCGAAAAAGGCCTTACTTACAGGAGTATTGGTAGGCCAGAATAATAAAATACTTGCAACATACACATAGTAGGTGTATAGTGTTCGTATACCAGTGAGGTGACGGGGTTATAGCCCCGTCTTTCATTTGATCATGAACCGTTTTGTAGCAGAATCAGCAAGTCTGGAATCCCTCTCCCAACCAGTTGAGCTATATGAGCTTGTACACGATATTCATGATGCCCTCGATGAGGCTGGTATCCCACACGCAGTTATGTCAGGGTTACACGCTGCGGTGCTTCAAGAAGCAGCTACTGGAGCGCCGCATCGTGTAACTAATGACGGTGACCTATGGGTTCCCGACAGCTACGTTGAGCAAACTGCTGAGGTACTTGATACTCAAAACAAAGGTTTTGAGGTTAGCTACTTTAGCGGTACAGACCGATCGATTGTAACAGTGCGCCGTGACGCAGAGGCTGAGCTCATGGCAAACATGGACGTACAAACGCCTAACGGTATTTTTGCATTTAGAATGACGCCATATGTCCAAGCTAACGTGCGTCATGGATCTGGCGAATGGAATATCCCTTTTGTGCGCAGCGAAGATAGCATTATCTTAAAAGCCCTGCTGCAACGTACCGAGGGCAAGCACGACGGAGCCGACATTCAGGCACTTCATGCCGTTGAGCCGGTGCGTATGCACTACTTGCGTAAACGCATGCACGAGATTAACCTCGATACTGATAGCCGTGGCTTTTACGAAAGACCAGTTCAGCAACGCATAATGCCCTACCTTGCGAGTTTGGCGGTAACAAAAACGACCCAGAAATAGGGCCGTTTTTTGGTGAGGAGTTTTATGGACTACGTTTCTTGTAGTTCACCATCTTTTAGTTGGAAAGTCTTATCTGTTTTACCTGCTATCGAAAGATCGTGTGTAACGGCGAGGATAGTGGTTTGCTCGGTTTTAGCCAGATCGTGGAGAAGATCAAAGATCATCTTGCCCGTCTGACTATCGAGGTTGCCTGTTGGTTCGTCTGCCAAAATGAGCTTTGGCTTGTTGGCGAGAGCACGAGCTATGGCTACACGTTGCTGTTGTCCACCGCTCAGACGTCCTGGCTTACGCTGTTGCTGATCATCTGCCAGCCCTACTTGGGTAAGAAGCTGTTTGGCGCGTTCCAGACGCTCCTGCTTTGGCACTTTGGCAAATTCCATAGGTAGCATGACATTTTCGATGGCGGTTAAGTTTGGCACCAGGTTGTAATTCTGAAAGATAAAGCCAATCTTCTGGCCGCGGTACTTGATGAGCGCGTGATCATGCAGCTTAGTTATGTCTTTGTCGTCAACTTCTATACTGCCGGATGTTGGCTTTTCGAGTGCTCCCAGAATGCTCAAGAGCGTTGATTTACCTGAGCCACTTGGGCCGATAATTGATGCGAACTGCCCTTCGGGTACGGTGAAGGTTACATCCTTCACCGCATTAACTTTGGTGTCGCCCGAGTTGAACACCTTTGAAATTTTCTCAACTTTTAACATTAGTCTGCCCTCATTACTTCTGCAGGCCGGACTTTGGCAATAAAGTAGGACGCAATTGCACTACCGACGACTGCGATTATAATTGCTGCGCCGAGGCCGTAGATAATGATATCCCAGCCGACATTTGTGGTTACGCTAGTGACACTGTTGCCAATGCCGCGGAGAGGTCCGCCCATCATGCGTCCACCTTGGTGAATGGTATTTGTCGCACCACTGCTGGTGCTGTTATTAACGAGCATTTTGGTAATTGGGTTACCGGCTACAACGCCGAGGGCGATGCCAATAATTGCGCCGAGTAGCGTGAGCGTAATCGCTTCGGTCATGAATTGCAACATGATAGTGGTGTTTGATGCGCCAATTGCCTTTGCGACACCAATTTCACGACGACGTTCGCGAACGATCATAATCATAGTAAGAAGAATGATCACGCTACCAGCTATCACGGAACCGATAAGACTATAGAGCGAAATGGTCTGAATGTTTTCGAGCGGCTTTATGGTGCTTTCAGCTTCAGCTGCAGCGTTTGTTACATCCGCCTTGCTGCCAAGAGCTTTCTTAACTGCCGTGGTTACACTTTCAATATTGTTGATCGAATCGACGTTAACTGTTGCACTCGTAATGGCGCCTGCTTGGTCTGACAAAGTCTGAACGGCTGCAAGTGGCATTATGATTTGGTTGTTCGAGAAGGTGTTGCCTGCATCAAAAATACCAACAACGGTAACTGTTTTGCCATAGGCTGTAAACGTTGAGCCAACCTCGAGATTGTTCTTGGTTGCAATTGACGAACCAACAACTGCTACATTTTCGGTGCTGTCGCTCGCAAAAACTTTACCACTCTTGAGCGTGAAAGTTCCGCCACCTTGTGATGATGAAAGACTCTTTGATGGATCAGTCGTGCCCAAAACTGTTACAGGTGGTGTAAATGATGTAGTTACACTGCCGTCACTGTTTTTGTCTTGCATGACGAACGTTGGTGCTTCGACCTTTTGGCCGCTATTGCTTGAGAAGCGTTGGCCAAGTGAACCGGCATCAACTGCTGACTTAAGGTTGGTGTTGTCTGTCGTTAAGCGGTCGCTCAAACTTTCGGTGACAGATTTGACGTGTGCCAGCTTTTTGACACTGGCGAGCTGTGTTGTGGTGAGAGCGTCTCCACCTCCCTCAAAGCCACGGACGCCAGCCGGTGAAATACTAACAGTGTTCCCTACTGAGCTTTTTACTGATGTTATTTTATCGCTCACCGCCTGACGCGCAATGAGCATGGCAAGTGCCAAGGCAATGCTGAGCCCCAGGATGATCACGATAGAAACGGTGCGGATGGTATTGCGGAATGCGTTCCGAATGCCTCTGGTTACTACGTTCATAGTCTTCCTTTATTGTTACTGATGACCGCAGTATACGTGCCTTGAATTAAAGCTAGCTGAGCTCCTTTGAGCTAATCTTGAGACATGTTTGTCTTATGGATCACGGTAAATTTTCCCAAAGTGTACGTGGTAGCAAAGTCGGGATTCGCCAATCGTATACCCTAGTGATTACAATCTCTTTGTCGAAAGGCGGCTTTGCAGCTCTCCACAGACTAACTACATTTTTAGTAGTCATTCGTTCTTCACAGCGCTGGTTAAAATGCGCCTGCAGCGTTGAAGGCAATGGTGTGCACTCTTGTCTATAGGCTATCTGTTCCCATTCTTTATTTTTGACAAGTTCAAGGATCGTTGCAATGTCAAATGTGAGCTCTCCGAGGTCAAGCATTCGTATGCGGTCTTCCATAGACCAAGGCACGTCAAAGGGGAACATGCCATAATTGTCAGTTAATTTGAAAGTCTTATCGAACATACCATGCTCCAAGAGCAGTAGCTGTATCTCGACATACGCATCAATAATGCTTTTGAAATGGGCAACCTGTTCCTGGTTGCTCGCGTCGAATGTGCCCAATAGCTCTGAAATGGGCGTTGCATAATCTTGGGCATAGGCCATATGGTAGGTATCCATATAACTCGACTTGGTATCCCTACAAAAAAGTGGGTTACCCATGAGAACATCGACCTTATGGGAACGAAATGCGGTGCGCAATGCACGTGGTATGCTGCTCTGTCCATCTAGGACAAGCTGAAATGCTTTGCTTTTGTGTTGCGGTTCAGGAACTAGTCCTAGCGCAGCGGTTGCGTCTTCCGCCTGCCTGATCGAATTTGAGATTTTAAGCACCCGTGGTACTTCAACAACCTCAAATGTGCCGGTCTCCAGATGAATATCAGCGTTGTAGCGCTCGGGCAGCATGAAGACGGTACATTGCCCGCTATCTTTGCCAATACGCTC
>CAZZHV010000010.1:0-34620 GCA_964654135.1 uncultured Candidatus Saccharibacteria bacterium | reverse complement strand
CGGCTATCAAAATCAATGGCCAACGAGCCTATAAACTTGCCCGTAATGGTAAAACTCCAGAGCTAAAAGCTCGTCCTGTGCATATCGAACAAATCACACTTACTGACTATAGCTATCCTTTTGTTCGTTTTACTACCGAAGTATCGAGCGGTACGTATATTCGTTCTCTCGTAGAAGACCTTGGTAAGGTGCTCAAAACCGGCGCATATATGAGCGACTTGCGACGCACTAAAGTAGGGAAGTTCGATATCAGCGACGCTGTGCAGATGGACGGCATAACTCCTGAGAAAATCGCTACCAAACTCAAGCAATAGCGGTATACTTATACAATACATAAGCTGAGGGAGGGATCATGGAACGTCAATTTATCAAATCGAGTCATAGTGCACAGGGTAATTGCGTTGAGCTGTGCCCGCCAGATGAGCTTAACTTTCGTGCTTCAAGTTGGAGCGGCGGTAACGGCGGAAACTGTCTCGAAGCTGCCGAAGGCGCGCATTGTGTCGTTGTACGTGACAGCAAATTGTTAGAGTATAACAATCCACTTGTTCACTTTGGGCCAGAGGCTTTCACGGCGTTCGTCGGTGGCTTGGCTGTCGATGAATTTGCACACATGTAAAAGGCATCGCAGATAACCATTGCTCAATATCTTGCGTCAGAGAAGTTAATCTGATAAAATACACGAAGTATGATTACAAGTGAGAAGAAACAAGCAGTAGTTACTGACCTCCAGAAGCACAAAACCGACACCGGTAGTGCAGCTGTTCAGGTTGGTATCGAAACTGAACGAATCAAAGAATTGACTGAGCACCTTAAGGTGAACAAGAAGGACTTTGCAGCTCGTCGTGGTTTGTTACAGCTCGTTGGTCAGCGCAAGCGCCACCTGCAGTACATCGCCAGCAAAGACGGCCAAGCCTACCTTGATCTTATTAAGAAGCTCGGTATCCGCCGCTAAGGTGCATAGACTATACGGTCTCGATAACTCGAGGCCGTCAGCTTGTGCACATTAACGTTTGAATAAGTCAACGATTAACTCGGCGGGTAAGTAACACCAAAAATGTATGTGTGTATGTCATGTGTAATGATATGCCCCGCTATGACTTTACAGTTCAGTGAGTAGAGCCCCAGATATATAGCTTCAAAGCACAAGAAAGCCGTATATTTGCACTGTGCTCACTGTTCTGACAACAAACAGAAAGGTTTAACATTTTATATGAGCCAGATCATCAATCCTTTTGGCAAAGAAATCATCTCAGTAGAGACTGAATTCTGCGGCCGTAAGTTGAGTTTGGAAATCAACCGCGTCGGATTCCGCACCAGCGCCAGCGTTATTGCACGCTACGGCGACACGGTTGTTCTCGGTACAGCAATGGTTAGCAATCAGGCCGTAACAGGCATGGATTACTTCCCATTAAGCATCGACTACGAAGAGAAGATGTATGCTGCCGGTAAAATTAGCGGCTCCCGCTTTATTAAGCGCGAAGGCCGACCATCTGACGATGCAATCCTCATTGGTCGTCTTATTGACCGTCCAATCCGTCCACTGTGGCCTAAAGGTTACCGTCACGAAGTTCAAGGTGTTGCTACCGTGCTCAGCATGGATCCTAGCTTCCGTCCGGACATGATCGCTATGATCGCTATGAGTACGGCATTTATGCTAACTGGCGCACCATTTGATGGTCCAGTGGCTGGTGTTCGTGTTGGTATGGTAGACGGCGAATACAAAGCCTTCGCCACCCCAGAAGAACTCGACAAGGGTAAGCTTGACCTCGTTGTTGCTGGTACCGAAGGTGCCATCATGATGGTCGAAGCTGGTGCTAACGAAGCCACCGAAGAAGAAGTTGCCGCAGCTCTCGAATTTGCCCAAAAGGCAATGGAGCCTGCTATCGCTTTGCAGAAGCAACTTGTAGAGAAGGTTGGTGTTACTGCCCAAGAATATGAACTCATTAAGCCGAGCGAAGAAATTCAGTCCGAAGTTAACGCTTTCCTCGATGGTAAAATGGGCGAAAAGCTTCGCGCACCGATGGCAGAGCGCCATGAACGCATGCACATACTTCGCGAAAGCCTCTTGGCTCACTTTGCCGAAAAGCTCGGTGATGACTTTGCGAGCGTAAAGCGTGAATACGAAGATGCATTCGCAGTTGCTGCCAATAAAGACGTTCGCCAAGACATTCTTGTCGATGGTGTTCGCCCAGATGGCCGCAAGTTTACCGAAATTCGTCCATTAAGTAGTGAAACTGGCTTCTTGCCACGCGCTCACGGCTCGAGCATTTTCACTCGTGGTCTTACTCAGGCTATGAACGTCGTAACACTTGCACCACTGAGCTACGCACAGATCGTAGACACTATGGAACGCGAAGCTGAGCGTCGCTACATGCACCACTACAACGCTCCGGGTTACACCGTTGGTGAAGTACGTCGACTTGGTTCACCAGGCCGCCGCGAAATTGGCCACGGTTACCTTGCAGAACGTGCACTTTTGCCAATGCTTCCAGATGAAGCCGACTTCCCATACGCTATTCGCTCAGTTACCGAAATTATGAGTCAGAACGGTTCAACCTCTATGGCTGCAACTTGTTCTAGCTGTATGGCTCTTATGGACGCTGGTGTGCCACTTAAGCGCCCAGTATCTGGTATTGCCATGGGTCTTATGATCGAAGGTGACAAAGTTATCATCCTCAGCGACATTGCTGACGCAGAAGACTTTGCCGGTGACATGGACTTTAAGGTAACTGGCACCACCGAAGGTATTACTGCCCTCCAAATGGATATGAAAGTCCACGGTCTGCCAGTAAGCGTCTTGCGCGATGCGTTAATGCAAGCCAAAGAAGGTCGTTCACACATCCTTGAACACATGGTCAGCGTTATCGCTGCTCCTAAGGGTGAATTGAGCCCATACGCACCACGCGTAGAGACCATCAAGATTAACCCAGACAAGATTCGTGAAGTGATCGGCAAGGGTGGTGAAACCATTCAGAAGATTACCAAAGAAACTGGCGCCGAAATCGACATCAAGGATGACGGTACGGTTATGATTGCAAGTCCAGACGGTGCTTCAATTGATGCTGCTAAGCAGTGGATCAAGAACATTACCGCCGAACCAGAAGTTGGTGCTATCTACAAGAATGCACCAGTGGTTAGCGTTATGGACTTTGGTGCATTCGTGCAGATTTTGCCAGGCAAGGACGGTCTCGTTCACGTCAGCGAAATTGCCGAAGAACGCATCGAGAAACCAAGCGATGTTCTTAAAGAAGGTGATCACGTAGACGTAAAGTTGGTCGCTATCGACGATCGCGGTCGCTTGCAGCTCAGTATGAAAGCTGCAGCTCGCGAAGCCGCAGAGAAGAAAGGCGATGAAAACTAAGGAAGCCTCCAGGTTAACCTGGTATAACAAAAGTAGCATCGCAGCGTTGACTGCCGTCGTGAGCCTCGTGCTCTCGTACATGGTCAGCTTGCGCGCTATTGATACCGGTAGCCTTCAGCAATACCTTGCGGTGATCATCCTGATCGCCATTGCTATCAACCGAATTGCACGAATAATTTCTAGCGTGCGTCGCCAGAAGGGCCAGGCTTTGTGATCCGCCCAGCTGAACGACTAGCGCTAGAAACTTCGGATGATTTGTACCTTTCACTTATTAGTCCCGACGATGCTGTTGACATTCGAACCTACATGAACGACAATCCTTCGGTCATGATCGGTGCCCCAGAAGGCATGCAGGTGTCCGAGTGGCGCTCTGGCATGATTGTCGAAAACCATCTTCGCAATATAGAAGTTGGTCTTGAGGCACCATACCTATTGCGTCAGTCTGGCGGTGAAGTCATTGGCTTCATGCAGCTCGAACACCGAGCTGACTACGCTGCTGCTGACTATAGTGTCGCCGAACGTATGCGTGGACAAGGTTTAGCGAGCTTGGCAATACAACGACTTATCGAGCAAGGCCAAGAGCAACGAGGCTTGCGACGCGTAGGTTTCTGGATAGAAGCCAAAAACCTCGCTAGTCAGTCTGTTGCACGCAAGCTAGGCGCTATGCACAGTGATACTACGGGCAGCCCAGACAGCAAAGATATAATCCTACAATATTGGGAGAAAACACTATGAGCGAAGCAGAACAGAAACAGCAAAAACTCGATGCGCTTAAGGCTAAAATCATAGCCGAAAACGTGTGTCCCGAACTAGCTGAATCAGCGACGCAACTCGTTTTTGGTGACGGTAACCCTGCTGCAGACATAGTATTTATCGGTGAAGCTCCCGGTAAGAACGAGGAT
Organism: uncultured Candidatus Saccharibacteria bacterium; assembly: GCA_964654135.1. GTDB lineage: Bacteria > Patescibacteriota > Saccharimonadia > Saccharimonadales > UBA4665 > CAMLQK01. The sequence continues at coordinate 30,357 of CAZZHV010000010.1, read as the reverse complement.
ATTCAGGGCATACCGTTCGTTGGTGCGGCCGGTAAGTTTCTCAATGAGATGCTTGCGCAAATCGGTTTAAAGCGCGAAGATATTTACATCACTAACATCGTCAAATATCGACCGCCAAACAATCGCGATCCACTACCAGACGAGAAAGCAGCTTTTCTACCTTATTTGCAGGACCAGCTAGATATAATTCAACCGGCTTTGGTTATTACCTTAGGTCGGCACAGTATGAATTGTTTCTTGCCGGATCTGCAAATTAGCAAGGTTCATGGAGAACCTAAACGCTACAAAGGGCAGGTGTATATGCCGCTCTTCCACCCCGCAGCAGCCCTATATAATGGCGGCATGCGGCAGACGTTAATCGATGATTTCTGCAAGATCCCGACAATCATCGACATGATTAAGACAACCCAAACTTTTACAAACTGAATTCCAGAAAGGAATCTCATGGAACCAACTAAACCTAACGACAACCAGAAGAAACCTGGTAATACCAAGCCAAACCGTAGCCAGAGCGGTCAACGGGGCGGCAACGCAGGCGGTCCACGCCGCACCAGCGCACCAGCTAAGGGCGGTGCTGGTCTGAGTATCTCTAAATCAACCGTTTCACGCGGTGCAGCAGTACGTGCTCAAAAGCGCTCACAGGCCGATGCCCAGCGAGTTGCTAACCAATACTTATCAGCTAGCAATGTGCCAGCTCCACGCGAACGCCGCGCTAATTTCATCGATGACAGCCCACGCCTTAAGGTAATCGGCCTCGGTGGTATGGATGGCGGTGGTTCTAAGAACACTATTCTTGTTGAATACATGAACGACGCAGTTATTATGGACTGTGGTAACGACCTTGGTGTTGATTTGCCAGGTATTAACTATGGTATTGCCGACATGACCTACCTCGAGAGCATCAAACACAAGCTCCGCGGTTACGTTATTACTCACGGTCACTTGGACCACATCGGTGGCTTGCCACACATCGTGCCAAAATTCCCAGCACCAATCTATGGTTCTAAATTTACCATCGGCCGTGTCGAAGAAATCTTCGAAAACTTTGGCCTTCCAATGCCAGAAGGTTTCGAACTTCGCACTGTCACTATGAACGAAGACACTCACGAACGCCTTAAGGTTGGCGAATTCTTCGTTGAACTCGTGCGTATTACGCACTCAATTCCTGGCTCAACTTGTATTGTGCTCGACACGCCAGTTGGTCGCCTTATTAACACCGGTGACTTCCGCCTTGACCCAAACCCACTCGACCACGAACGCAGCGACATTGATCGCCTTAAAGAACTCGGTGACGAAGGCGTTTTGGCACTTCTTAGTGAATGTACTACCCCTGAACGTCTCGGTCGCACACCGTCTGAAAGCACTATCGAGCAGAGCTTCGTAGACATCATGGAACGCGCTCCAGGTCGTATCTTTGTGGCTATTTTCTCAACCAACATTAACCGCATTCAGATGATCATTAACGCTGCAGTGCACCACAACAAGAAAATTGCCCTCGATGGCCGCTCAATGATGAGTACCCTCGAGATGGCTGTCCGCCACGGTTTCGTAAAAGTTCCTAAGGGTACTTTTGTGCCAATTGCTAGCGTGCCAAACCTCAAAGACACCGACGTTGTCGTTGTTTGTACCGGTGGTCAGGGTGAACCAAGTTCAGCCTTGCAGCGTATGGCTAGCGGTGAACACCGCCACGTTAAGATGAAAGAGCAGGACACCGTTGTTCTCTCAAGTACTCCAATTCCAGAAACCGGTAACGACGCGCTTATTGGTGCTATGATCGACGACCTGATGCGTAAGGGCGTTCACGTCTTCACACATGTTAACCACGACCTCGAAGGCGTTGGTCCATTGCACGTATCTGGTCACGCGTCACGCGACGAATACGCTGACATGATTAACTTCACCCGTCCAAAATTCTTCATTCCAATTTACGGTGCGTACCGCTCAAAGCAGAGCCACATCGAATTGGCTGTTGAACTTGGCATTCCACGCGCTAACACGGTGAACGCCGAGAACGGTGATGTTATTAACTTGACCACAGAAAAAATGGAAATCGACGGCCGAGTACCTTACGGTACAATTCTTGTCGACCAGACTGGCGCCATCGTGGGCAACGTTGTTGTTAAGGACCGTGTTCTCCTCAGCGAGGAAGGTCTCGTAGCCGTCGTTCTAACCATCGACAAGCGCTCAGGCAACCTGCTTACCAGCCCAGACATCATTAGCCGTGGCTTTATCTACATGCGTGACAACGAAGACTTAATGAACGGTTTGCGCCATGAGTTGCGCCGTGCAGTACAGCAGCGCTTTAAGCGTATCGACCTTGACCGTTTCAAGGTAGAGCTCAAAGATCACGTTACACACTACCTCTTTGACCAAACACAGCGTAGCCCAATCGTTATCCCTGTGGTAAACATCATTGGTGGTAAGGTAGAAGCTAAGACTGTTCACCAGAACAAGACTAAGTCTGCCGAAGAAGTAGCAAAAGAGCAGGAAAAGCGCTTCCAACAGATGCGTGAACGCTTGCTCAGCCAAGACGCTCGCGTAGACTAAACCAGTATCTTTGCAAAGAGGCCGCCTTACAGCGGTCTCTTTTTGTGCCCAAGTAACATAAGCATTTTGACAATAGTTGTAAATATTGCTATAATAAAGTTATAAAAAATGTCACCCCTGATACCATAAGCGTGATACACTAAAACAGATATGGCACAAAAGAAAAAACCCACCAATTCTCGATCCAAGAAAGCTGCAGAAGAAGCAGTCGTTGAGCGTTCGCCTTTTTGGGCATATACCGGCGCAGTACTCCTCTGTGTAACGGCGTTATTTATGCTCTTTGGTGGCTTTGGTACCGGCGGTCCTTTGCCTAAGGGTCTCTTCCATGCAGGCTACTGGCTCTTTGGCTGGGCGGCCTATTTACTCCCGCTAGCACTTGTCTACTGGGGCATCTATAAATTTACTGCCGAAGACCATCGCATTCCACTCGCAAAATTGTTCGGTATGCTCGCAATCTTATTCTTTACATCCGGATTTTTGTTCACGACCTTTGCAAGCCACAATGCAGCAGGTGAGTGGGCGGGCGGTCACGGCGGCGAAAGCGGCCATCTGCTCGGCGGCGCAGTGCTTAGCATGCTCGACAAGTTCCCAGCATCAATTACATTCCTGGTATTTACCATGATGTCAGTCTTCTTTGCCTTTGCTATCTCACCGAAGGTACTTTTGCAGCTTGGCGCATTCTTTAAACGCGACAACGAAGAGGTCGAAGGCGAAACTGACCTCGGCAAGCTCAAATCTCGTGCCGAGGCTCGTGGCTTCCAGCTTAACGAAGGTGTTCCTGTGGAGCACATCGAAGCTAAGCCAGAAAAAGAAAAGCCTCGTATGAGCTCGCTCAAGAACACCGGCGCAGCCTTAGCTCCTACCGAAAATCACGAAGCCCTAACTACTGCAAGCGACCCAGATTGGCAATTCCCAGACGTTAACTTGCTCGATCAAAAGCAAGACAAAGCCGACCCGGGCGACGTTAACGGTAATGCCCAAATGATCCACGATACCTTTGCCAACTTCAATATAGATGTCGAAATGGAAGGTGCCAACGTTGGTCCACGTGTTACCCAGTACACACTTAAGCCACCAACCGGTGTTAAGCTCACCAAAATTACTGCGCTCGAGAACAACTTGGCGCTCGACCTGGCAGCTCACGCTATCCGTATGGAAGCTCCAATTCCTGGTAAGCGTGCTGTTGGTATCGAAGTGCCAAATGTTAAGGCAGCACTTGTCGGCCTGAGCTCTATTTTGCAGTCTCGCGAATGGTCTGGCTCCAAGGGTCCATTGAGCTTTGCTATTGGTAAGGATATTGGTGGCAATCCCGTAGTTGTCGACCTCGCTAAAATGCCTCACTTGCTCGTAGCCGGTCAGACCGGTTCCGGTAAGTCTGTCATGATTAACGATATCCTTACGAGCATGTTGTACCGCAACAGCCCATCCGATCTCAAGCTAATCCTCGTTGACCCTAAGCAGGTAGAACTTACTCCATATAACGACATTCCACACCTTCTGACTCCTGTTATTAACGAGCCAGAAAAGTGCATTAGCGCACTTAAATGGGCAGTAGCCGAAATGGAGCGACGCCTTCGCACCATGGCGGAAGTTGGTAAGCGCAACATTGGTGAATACAACAACCTCAAAAAAGAGGAAGGCATGCCGTACATCGTGATCGTGATCGATGAGTTGGCCGACCTTATGATGATGGCTGCGCGTGACGTGGAATCACTCATCGTCCGCTTGGCGCAAAAGGCTCGTGCCGCAGGCATTCACCTTGTGCTTGCCACGCAGCGCCCGTCAGTTGACGTTATTACCGGTCTTATCAAGGCTAACGTTCCAGCCCGCATCGCCTTTACTGTAGCCAGTCAGGTTGACTCACGTACCATTATCGACCAGATGGGTGCAGAGAAGCTCTTGGGCCGCGGTGACATGCTGTTGTCAACTTCTGACATGCCTAAGCCAAAGCGTGTCCAGGCAGCGTTCATTAGTGACGAAGAAACAGAGAAGGTTACGCAGTTTATCCGTGACCAACGTCCACCTCAGTACGACGACGAAATCATTAGCCAGCCAGTTCAGCTTGGCAAGGGCAGTAACGTTATGGATATGGGTTCAGGCGGCGGAAACGATGCCGATGATGACATGTGGAAAGATGCTGTTAAGGTTGTTATCGAGGGCGGCAAGGCGAGCACCAGCTTGCTCCAGCGCCGCTTACGCATTGGCTACGGCCGTGCGGCTCGTCTTATCGAAACTATGGAAGAACAGGGTATTGTTGGTCCTGCAGACGGTTCACGCCCACGCGAAGTACTCGTAAGCTCCCTCGAAGAGGTTATGGGCGGCGGTGGGTCTAGCGACACCGATGGCGACGATTCAACACCGCCAGCACAATCTCCACGTGACACATTCCTCGTCCAATAATCCACAGTTTTTCCTCTGTTAGTGTGATATTTCTTACAAAACACTTGCGACAAACCTCTCATTGGGTGTAAACCATTAGTACAATAGTTCTTCACAATGAAAGGTTTTAAATGTACACGCTCGAAGGTGAAATAGGTTTCACCGCCGTAGAAGATTTTCAAAAAACTAATCCCGAGACTGTACACGCAATAGACGACATCTTCTCTTATCCCGAAGACGTATATGCCTCCTTTATCGCAGAGGCAGACGTCGATACCGATACACTTGACCCACTCGATCTCCAAGCTCAACACGTTGCAACAATGCAAGCCCAGCGCAAAGGCCTCCTTGAGGCGCTCGAACTGCTGCAAGTATCCGAAAACATGCGCGACCCTGTCATGTATTTCGAAGGTATCGCCAGCAGCTTCTTTGACCACTGTGGGCCGGACCGCACTGTGTGGTCACGCGCTCACATAAGCAGCGAACTACAGACAGTCACCGACGAACAGGGCAATCAGCACGTAGGATACGCTCAGGTAGTCCGTGAGAGCGCTCACACGGCCACGTTCCGTCGCGACAGCAACCAGATGCTAGAGCCGCAAATCAAAGGCCGTATTGGCTGCATAAATGGCGAGCCACAATTCTTTGAGCTACGCTCTAACCTCCAGCAGAGCAAATCCGGCCATGAGTATCACTTTTACAGCTCGCCACGAAATGGCCTCGAGGTATTTGAGGTTGATTTGCGCCGCCCTAACGAGCCGCAAAAGCGCAGAGTAGAGGATAAGATAGAGCGGTTTACGCTGCTCCAGGCTTTAACCGTTGACCTCTATGACACAGTGACCAACCTACAGCACGAAAACGACAGACGAGTGCACAGCATCGTGGCCAGCGAAGTCTACGGCCCACGTATATAACAGATTGCGTTACTCAAAAAATACCCTCTTTTCCAAGAGGGTATTTTGTATTTAAACCCGTAAGCACAAGTATATTGACAAAAGCACAAATATTTGGTAGTATATTATTAAATTAAACGAGCTCAAGTTGCCCACAATGAGTGAACAAAACCCAAAACCACAACAAAATGAAGACGACTTTTATGAAGGTATGTTACCTGAGGACTTCTACGCGAAGCACGCAGAAGAATGGGGAGACGCCGATGAGTCACTTGAAACTACGGAGCAGTCTGCCGAAGAGTCAGCTGATACAAGTGATTCTGAGGGTGAGGCCACTCGATACAGCCATGACACACCAAGCCCATGGGCAGGGAACGTAACCGTTGGCCCAAATAGCCGCGGCTCAATTTTTGATACGCCCGCTCAAGCAGAACACAACGCGCAATCACCAGATGCACAGACAGAAGAGGCACCTGAACGTGAAATTAAACTTACTGCCGTTAACAACGCTGCTGACAAGGGATTCGAAAAGGGCAACCGTACTCCTAAGCCAGAAGAAGATGTTGATGCAGCTCGCGAAGCAGTCGAGAAGTCTCTCAAATCTGAAGAGGCTACTACTGACGAACCAACTGCAAAGCAACGCGCTGAAGCGTCTGCAAAAATTAGTGAAACAGCCACAGCAGCTGCTCACACAGTGAAACGCCGCGCTAGGCAGGAGCGCAGCAATCGTGGCAAAGATGCTAGTCGTGTTGCGGTAGATAAAGCTCGCGCCGAAGGCAAAGCAAAGCGTGCAGCCCAAGAAGCCGAAGCTCCTCAGACGCCACCTATCTTGGGTGAGCGTGATGGCGCAAGTGAAAAGTCAGCTAAGCAAACTGTGGTCAACCAAGGTACTGATGGCCAGGAATATGTCAGCGAGCCAACTACCGCTCCTCAAGAACGAGCTCGTGTTCCTAAAGAAGCTGCAACCGATGCGCGTCCAGTTCCAGAAGCAGTAATTCCAACTCAAGAACAGACCGAAGAACCTGCAGCCCCTGCGGAAGAATCAAAAACGGCTCTTGAAGGTACAGTTATTCCTCCTAAGGTAACCTCACAGGATAGGTACGACGCTGAGCTAAAGGCTATGGCCGCTGCCGCTGGTTACGATCCAAACGAATCTGAAGCAACTACCCCTGAACCAAAGCCAAAGCAGAAATCTGAATCTAAGTCAGAGGCTACTCGAACCTCAGCTGAGGAGATCGACGAAGATGTTCTTGGCGCTATGGGTGGTGCTGACAGTGGTCGTCCAGCAAAACGTCGTGGTCGCAAGAACCGCACAACTAACCCTGAAGAAACTACTACCGAATCTGTAGCACCTTCTGCTGAAGAGCCAGCTCCACAGGCTGACACCAAGGCTCGTCCAACTCCTGCAGATATGCCTGGTGCTCGTGGTGCTCGCAAGGGCGGCCCATCTCCTGCCGACATGCCACGCCGTCGTCCAGTAGCCGAAGAGACATCAGCTTCTGAGCCAGAAATTGCTCAAGCAGAGGCTCCAGCTCCTGAAGCTGACAAAACCGAAGCTCCAACCGCAACCCCAGAAGCGGAAAAAACACGTGAAAACCTCAAGCTGACTGGTGCTATGGAGACCCGAGTCTCTGACCGATATCTAGAAGACTCTGACAACGAAGACCGTGCAATGGTTAACCCAGACAAGGGCTACTTAGGTGTCTTCGATGGTATGGGCGGACACGCTGCTGGTGGCGAGGCTGCTGAAGCTGCTCGTGACCATTTTGAAAGGTGGCTTGGTGGTGACCGTCCTGAATTTAAGACAGTCGAAGAAGCTAAGCAATACATGCAAGACTTGATGCTCAGCGCTCACCGCGTAGTCGAACAGGCTGGTGAGAATGACGGCGACCATAGACGTGCGACAACTGCTAACGTCGCATTTATCGAAGAGTTTGAGGATGGTACTTATGCCATTGTTGGTAACACTGGCGACAGCCTAATGTATCACGTGGACGCTAATAATCGCGTGATCAACCAAGTTACCGCAAATCAGTCTACAAATGACCCTACAAGTAATCACCCAGATCGCTATAACTTCGTTACTAACAGTCTCGGTGGTACAGATAAGCCTTATAACCCAGTTGACCCTGAGCAGAAAGGAGCTTGGGCGTATAATGACGAAATCCGTGCGATTAAGCTAAACCCTGGCGATAAGCTCATTAGCGTATCAGACGGCATTACCGGTGACGCTAAGTCCGAAGAACTTACACCTGAAGAATTCCGCGACGCATGTAGCCAGCCTACACCAGAAGAAACTGCTAAGCGCTTTATCGAAGTCTCAACTGGATTCGACAAGAAGACCGATGATAAAACAGTAAGTGTATTGTTTATCGGTGAGTCTACCACTAAAACCGAAGAAGCTAAGCCCTCGGATGATGAGGTCCTCGCTAACCTTGACTTTGAAACGCCAGATTTTGCAGAAGATGTTCTTGCAACTGCAGGCAACCGCGATACTCGCACCCCCGAAGAAGTGGAAGCAGATGATGCAGCCGCAGAGGCCGCTAAGGCTGACGCTGACGCTGACAAAACATATGACCCTTCTGCCATCCGAGGCAACCTAAACCTCGGTGGTTTCGGTGACCGAGCACGGAACCTCGGTGCCGCAGCACTTGGCGAAGACGCTGACACAAGCTGGGCAGACGCATTCGTCGACAACCTAGACGACCTTGAAGAATCACCTGCACCTGCATCTACCTCATCTCGACCTAGCCCGTTTGATGTCTTTAGTGATGAACCGCTAGCAAACCCATTGTCAGTTACTCGTAGTGGCGAAGCTGCAGCCGCAGCTGCACGTGCAGAAGCAGACAATGAAGACAACGAAGATAATGATGATGACGAAAGCGGCAGCCGTAACCTTGCCGACGATCTCTTAGGCGACTTTGGTGATCCTGAACCCCGCCGCGCAAGCCGCCGCGAACGTGTCGGTGCTGCCTTCCGCACAGGTTGGGATAAGGCTCGCACATACTTTACTGGTCGCGACCTCGACAGTACTACTCCAGACCGTGACGGCCGTATCGCCAAGCGTCAGCTCCGAGTAGTTGCTGGTGCAGTTGGCGCAACAGTTCTAGCAGGCGCACTCTTTAGCCTTGCTGGTAGCGACAATAGCAACGAAGGTCCAACGCATGTTGGTAAGGGTCCATCTGCTAGCGCAGAAGCTACGCCTGGCGCCAAGGTTGACAGTGGTAAAACTGAAAGCAAACCTTCAGCAAGCCCATCTGCTAGTGCCGAAAAGCACACTCATGCGCCTGAACATAAGGAATCTAAGAAGCCAAGCGCAACTGTAGACGACGACCACCGTAACGAACATGGCGCCGGTGTCACTACTGGCAACAAGGCTCGTACAATTCATGCCGGTAACGAAGATCTTAAGATCTCAGCCGACGGTAGCGAAGTAACTATTACGCTCGACCGTGGCGGTACCGTATGGGACGGCCTTGATCACGCTGAACGGGAATTACACCTTAACAGCAGTGATACATCAACCGCCGAATCTGTACAGTCTATGAAACTCAAGCCTGGCCAGGACCGCCAAATGAAGACTGGCTCAAGCTACACCTTTAAAGTCCAGGGTGGCAAGCTCGTAGCTAAGAAATAACCTACGTAGACCACTCGATAAAAACAGCGCAGACGTCAAAATCTGCGCTGTTTTGGTTTGCCTTGCCGAAAACAGGGGAGGCATGGTATAATTACCTCTGTTATTAACTCAGCTCACGAACAACAAAGTTTGCGTGGGCTATAAGCCAAAGGAGCAAAAGGATGAATCAGTACGAAGTTGCTGTACTCTATCACCCAGATCTCGAAATTGATCTGGAAAAAGCTACCAGCCGCGTAGAGAAAATCTTTACCGACAACGGTGGTGAAATCAAAAACGCTGACAACTGGGGCAAGCGCAAGCTCGCATACCCAATCAAGAAGAACGAACACGCTGTGTACGTATTCTACACAGTAGAATTCCCAGCAGAAGCAGTTCGCAAGGTTGAGTCTGTACTCAACATTACCGACGAAGTAATCCGCTTTATGATCACTCGTCCAGACCTCAAGGCTATCGCTAAGGCAGAAGCTTTGAAGGCTGAAAAGGCCAAGAAGGCTGCAGCTCGCGGTGAAAACACCGAAGAAGCTGAAAAACCAGCTGAATAAGCTATACTAAAGAACATAACAATTAATGGGAAATAGCAGGGCTAGCCGTAAATGTGACGGCAACGGGTAACACCGTAGAGCTCTCGGAGGGGATATCACTATGGCACGAAGTGTCAACCAAGTTATCATGATGGGGAACCTAACACGCGATCCAGAATTGCGTCAGACACCTGGCGGTCAGAGCGTCGTAAGCTTTAGCTTAGCACTCAACCGTTCTTACAAGGACCAGTCTGGCGAATGGCAGGAAGCAACCGATTACATCGATGTTTCAGCCTGGGGTCCATTGGCTGAGCGCGTAGCTCAGTACATGGCCAAGGGTCGCCGCTGTCTCGTACAAGGCCGTTTGCAAAGCCGTTCTTGGGAACAAGAAGGCCAGAAGCGAACGAAGGTAGAAGTTCTTGCGAACGACGTAACCTTCCTCGACGGTCGTGGCGAAGGCGGTGAAGGTTCTTCAGCCGGTTCATTCGGTGGCACCAACAATGGTGGTGGCTCGAACTCTAGCAAAAAAGATGACGTGGTAATCGAAGATATTGGTGATGAACCAGTAAACCTCGATGATATCCCATTCTAACCCTGATTATCTAGGAGCATATAATGGCTAAGATTTTTAAGCACAAAACCGATGTAGCCTACTTTGACTACAAGGATTTCAAGACTTTGCAACGTTACGTAAACGTGTACGGTCAGATCGAAACTCGCAAGAAGACTGGTCTTACCGAAAGCCAGCAGCGTCGTTTGGCTACCGCTATCAAGCGCGCACGCAACATCGCACTTTTGCCTTTCGTAGCAAACAACTAATTGAGGTAAAACGGGTGGAGAATAGATCGCTCTTCGAACAAGCTAAAGATTTCAGTGTACAGATACAAGCTCGTATCTCACACATGGATCTAGATTTGTTATCACACGAGGAGCGATTTATTATTTCGGAACTAAAGCGTTTGGCTGCAGATGCCCGACTGGATGTACGCGACTACGAGTACGCCCAAACTCGGGCAGAGCAGCTAGAGGCTTTACACGAGGCCAAGCAGCGCCTCGAACAACTAAATGAGCAGCTGCTCACGGCGAGTGGACGAAATTTGTTCAGCGCCGTTGATACCGCGCAGTTTTCTGCGTTGATCCAGGTTATTATTTCGCAATTGCAATAGGAGAAACATATGGCATTAAGCATCACCGATCTCAAAAAAGGTACACTATTTCAGATTGACGGCGTGCCGTATCGTGTAACTGACTACAACCAGAAGGTTATGGGCCGTGGCGGTTCGATTGTAAACGTACGCATTAAGAGTTTGATTGACGGTAAGGTTCTCGAAAAGACTTATAAGGGCAACGAACAACTTGATAGTGCAGACGTTAGCAACCAGAACGTACAATATTTGTACACCGATGGTACCATCTTCTATTTCATGAACGAAGACACGTTTGAACAATTTGAGATCCCTGCTGATCTCGTTGGTGATGGTGCAGGCTACCTTAAAGAAGGTGATCGCATTCAGCTCCAATTCTTCAACGAAACACCTATTAACGTTGAGCTACCTAAGAACGTTCCACTAAAAGTTACCTATGCCGAAAACGTGGTTAAGGGTGACACAACCAGCTCTGTACTGAAAGACGCTGAGCTTGAGACTGGTATTACCGTAAAAGTACCCGCTTTTATTAAGCAGGGCGATATTATTAAAGTTGATACGCGTACTGGCGAATATCTCGAACGTGCGAAATAGCCAAGTACGTTTTGGCCTGGTATACTGAAAAACATTGAGGCTGTAAAAACTGAAACGAGGGTGGATGGACCGTTTAGGACAATCTAGAACGAGGACGTTTAGCGCAAAAAGCTGGATGCGCCAACATCGTGCTGTGCTCAGAAGGTGCGGCAAGTATTTAGGCATTGGCCTTGTTGCTGTCGTTCTGCTTCAGCTGTTATATCCGCATTCTCGCGCTTTGCCCGGCACAAAAGTATCAGACATGGCGGTTGGCTGGCAGAGCACACAGAGCATTCAGAAGAAGCTTGATAGCGCATATAGCAAAGCAACATTGTCCATTAAGACAGACAATAAAACGGTCAAAACCAGTTACGACGAAGCTGGTATTTCTGTCGATGGCAAAAAGACTGCACAATCAGCGGTCTCATATGGCTGGGGCTGGCGCCTTATACCATTCTCGTCTCTTTTTGCGTCATCTCGCGATGTGCCTACACAGATGAGTTACGACGACGATCGCTTAGCATATTTTGCCCAGCAAACTAGCAAGAGCACATACGTTGCGCCAGTAAATGCTACGGTAGCTATCAAGGGTAGTACAGTGGTCCTTGTGCCATCGAAGCCAAGCAAAGCGTATTCTAAAGCTGCTATTATCACGGCTGCAAAGAACGCTGTGCACGTGCCGCAAACTGTTGCACAAGTGAGTCCTTCTGTTAAGGCTGCTCCACGTACAGACAACCAGGTTAAGGGAGTGCTAAAGCAAGCTCAAAAGGCCGTTGATACACCCCTGACATTAACGTTCGACAATGAGCGTAAAACGGTTGCTAAAAGTGAAATTTCCACATGGATTGATTTTACCGAAGATGCTACCACCAAGCAGCTCAAGCTTGCGCTCAAGAATGACGTTGTGCAGAAATACCTGGACACTATCCAAGGCAAAATTTATAAGGCACCTGGCACAACTACCGTGCAAATGGTGGACAACACAGAAGTTGGACGTACCGTAGGTGCTAGTGGCCGTGGTGTCGATAATGCAAAGGCCATCGCACTTATTACTGATGCGCTTCACGCGGGCAAAGAGATTGCTATTGCCGTACCAATTGCCACACTCCAGCCAAACATTGTCTACAATCGTTCGTACAGTAAGACGAGTGCCGGTTTGCAGGCATTGCTAGCGACGCTTGCTGGCACTAATGGCTTTGGTATATCGGTTATTGACCCAGGTCGAAGTATTACGGCAAGCGTTAATGGATCTAAGCGTTTCGAAGCGGCCAGTACCTATAAGCTGTTCGTAGCCTATGCGGTTTTCCAGCAAATTAATGCAGGCGCCATGCATTGGACGGATAGTATTAATGGCAAGTCGGCCGACCAGTGTTTTGACGACATGATAGTAAAGTCCGATAACCCATGCGCGATTGCCTTCGGCAATAAGATAGGGTGGGGCAATATTGATAATATGATTCACGGTGCTGGCTTTAACGGCACGACAGTCTCAGGCAGTACCAAATACACCAACTCCTCCGATCTAGCTGCATACCTGCAGCGTTTACAGGCCGGAACGCTGTTTAATGGCTCGGATACCGATCGTTTGGTTGGCGCTATGAAGCGTCAGATTTATCGCTCGGGTATTCCTGCGGGCACAGGCTTGGCAGTTGCCGATAAAGTAGGCTTTGTTGATAATGTCATTCACGACGCTGGCATCGTATATGGTCCTAATGGTCCATATATCATGGTTGTCATGACGAGCAACAGTTCTTGGGGTGCCATCGCCAACGCCGCTCGACAAATCAACACTTTTCTGAACTAATATAGTATACTGTAGAGATGAAACATCGATTAGATCAGTTATTGCATGCACGCGGAATGGTTGCCTCACGCAGCCAGGCAGAGAGCTGGATTCGACTCGGTAAGGTTTTTGTCGATGGCAAGCAGGTGTCCAAGGCTGGTACGTTCGTTGACGAGGCCGCTGAGCTTGAGTTGAGGGCTGATGAGCAATACGTATCACGCGCCGGTTTAAAGCTTGCGTCCGTGGCTCAGACACTGCACCTGGTGTTTAAAGACAAGGTTATGTTGGACGTAGGTAGCTCTACGGGCGGATTTACCGACTATGCACTTAAACATGATGCACGCAAGGTGATTGCTGTTGATGTTGGTACCGACCAACTACACCCGACATTGCTAGGCAACGAACGCATTGAACTCCACGAGCAGACCGACATTCGCGACGTTAAGGTAACTAGTGATCCTATTGATATCGTGGTAATCGATGTGTCGTTTATTAGCTTGCGTGATATTTTGCCGCACATAGCAACGCTTTGCGGCCCGCAGACAGTTGTGGCAGCTATGGTCAAACCTCAGTTTGAAGCTCGCGAAAGCAATATGAAACACAAAGGCGTGATCAAGAACGACAAGATGCGCCGTGAAATTCTTAAGGATTTTGAGTCGTGGGTAACCAAACATTTTGTCATTATAGACAAGGCAGACTCGGATGTTGCTGGCACTAAAGGCAACAGGGAGCGCTTCTATAAATTGCGCAAAAATATAGCCAAATAAAAATTACAGCGCTACTGCAGCTCAAAATGCTAGAGCTTGTAACCTCGGCATGTTAAAATCTGGTTATGTACTTCAAAAGCCGCGTTGACGCCGGCCATCTCCTTGCAGCAGAGATCGTCAAAAAATATAAAAACGAAAAGTGCGCCGTAGTAGCCTTGAGCGACGGTGCTGTTATGGTGGGCGCACAAATAGCCATGGAGCTACACTGTGTCTTAACTATGCTTCTAACGGACGCCATTCAGCTGCCGCATGAGAATACGGCTATCGCCGGCATTAACCAGGACGGCTCATTTACGTATAACAATTTTTATTCACCAGGCGAGATCGAAGACTTTGTTAGCGAATACCATAGCTTTATTGAACAAGAAAAAATGGCAAAGATGCGTGAAATGCACCGACTCGAGGGCCGGGGCGGTCTTATTCGCAAAGAGTTATTACGCGGACACAACGTTATTATTGTTTCGGATGGCCTGAGCAACGGTTTTTCACTCGACTTAGCTGCAGAGTATATGAAGCCGATCAAAACGAAGCGGCTCATTATGGCAACGCCGATGGCCAGCGTGCCGGCTGTTGACCGCATGCACATTTTGGCCGACGAAATTTACTGTCTTAACGTTATTGAAGACTATATTTCGACCGATCACTATTACGAAACACAAGACGTTCCGTCGCACGAGGCGGTGGTTAAAACTATTGAACAAATTGTTTCCCACTGGAAATAAACCTTATTCGAGGAAGTGGCGTAAGCCGTCGATATCTTTGATAGTAATGTAATATTGCTTGCGAGTGAGCAGGCCATGGCGCTCAAGGGCGGTGATTTCACGGCTGGTAGTTTCGCGCGTGGCGCTGATGGAGCTGGCGATTTCTTGAAATTTGAGCGGAGCATTAATAAGCAGCCCATCATCCATTTTTACACCAAAGCGTTCTGCGCAAGTAAGCAGAAACGATATGAGGCGCTCACGAACAGTGCGGTATTCGAGGCTAAGGATGCGCTCGGAGTGCAGGCGATACATGTCGACAACCATATCAAGAAGCGGTAGCGCTGCCTGTGGATGGTTGTGCAAATATTGTTGAAAAGTCTCGTGCTCCACAAAGAAAACGGTTACCGGAGTGAGGGCTGTGTACATAATTTGGCGGTCACGGCCAGAGATAGCGTGCGTAAGGCCGATAACTTCGCCAGGTTTGCGAATAATGAGAAGATTCTCATCGCCATATTTTGTAATGTCATACGCTTTAATGAGACCGCGGGCGATATAAAAAATCCCGGATGGAGATATGCCGGGCTTAACAATGAACTCACCTTTGTTGAAGGTCAACTTTTTTCCTTGGTGGAAAAGGTTGACGAACTCGTTTGGTGGGATGTTGTTATCCGTCAACATACCTGCATCGTACCATATCTTAAGAGGTGGCGCCAAGTTTTACACATAACAGGGGTAGGTCAGTGTGATATTTATCTCGCTACCAGCGTGACAAAGCTCGCCGACGAGCAGAGCAAAACCATGCATACTAAAGGTACCAACAGCAATAGTTGGAGTAAGGAGGGAAGAAGTTATGATTAGCCTTCACCAACTTGAGGAGCAACTCAAAAGGGTAGGGTGTAATTTCCGCTTCTGGGGGCGTGGCGAGATACGCGAACTCGCCAAAGTCCTAACGCCTGACGAAACTGTCGCGCACTGCGCCAACGGGCGCTACGAAGGAGGTTTTGCGATGCTCTGCGTCACGGACCAACGTTTGTTACTGGTGGACCACAAACCGATGTTCATGGCCGTAGAAGATGTCAGATTCGACATGATCGCTGAAGTAGATTTTAGTACGCAACTGCTCGTAAGCTCTGTAAAGGTGATCACAACGAGTCGCACCCTGAGCTTTAGTAGCTGGAGCCAGCACCATTTGCGAGAGGTGCTGAACTACACACAACAGCGAATGCTCGAACTAAGACAGCATTACACCACGATGGCACAGCAAATGCAGCCGGGAATGGTGATTGACGCCACGGGCACGGGAGTGGTGCTCGGTAGCCTGGCACTCCAAACAGGAGGGCTGCAACGGCCGATAACGATGCCATTCAACCCATACACCAATAGGGTACCAGTGCTCCAACGCCGACGCACCTACCCACGCTTCTACTAAAAAAATCGCGCGAAGTCTCAAAAAGCCCCTCCAAAATAGAGGGGCTTTTTTTGTAACGTGCTAAAGGAGCTTATTTGCTGACGTTAAAGCGGAATTCGACAATGTCACCAGGCTTCATAACGTATTCTTTGCCTTCGGTGCGCGTCTTGCCGGCTTGTTTAGCGGCCTGTTCTGAGCCAGCGGTCATGAGATCGTCGTAATCAACAATTTGCGCGGCAATAAAGCCACGTTCAAAATCGCCATGAATAACACCAGCGGCTTGTGGCGCAGTGAATCCCTTGCGGATGGTCCAAGCGCGTACTTCTTGTTCGCCAGCGGTTAGGTAACTTTGGAGGCCAAGCGTGTCGTAGGCGGCATGAATAAGCTGCACAAGACCAGACTCAGTTTGACCGTAGCTTTCGAGTAATTCGGCAGCGTCGGCCTGGTCGAGGCCCTGGAGCTCGCTCTCGAGCTGAGCACTTACAAAAAGGGCTTTTGCTGGCGCAACGAGCTGTGCTAATTTTTGTTTCTTTTCGTCGTCACTTAAGCCAGCTTCGTCGAGGTTGAACAAATAAATGACTGGCTTAGCGGTAAGGAGTTGTAGGTCCGCAATGTGCTCGAGATTAATATCATTGACCGCAGACAGGGGAGTGCCAGCGTCGAGCAAGTCGTGAACGCGCTGTAGTGTGTCGACAAGAGGCTTTAGTTTAGGGTTGGCACGGGCTTCTTTATCGAGTTTTGGCAAGCGTTTTTGGACTGTCTGGAGGTCTGCAAGAACGAGCTCGGTGTTAATGACATCCATATCTTTTTTAGGATCAACTTCGTTATCCACGTGAATAACGTTACTGTCCTGAAAGGCGCGAACAACCTGAACAATTGCGTTACAGGTGCGGATGTGACTCAGGAACTGGTTGCCAAGGCCTTCGCCCTGAGAAGCACCGGCCACAAGGCCGGCAATGTCTACGAAAGTGACGGTTGCAGGAATGACTTTTTTGGCGTGGTACATGTCGCTTAGTTTTTGAAGGCGCATGTCGGGCACGGGTACGATGCCAGTATTTGGCTCGATAGTCGCGAACGGATAGTTTGCGGCCAAGATGTTACTGCCGGTAAGGGCATTGAAAAGGGTTGATTTGCCGACGTTTGGAAGGCCGACAATGCCAATAGATAGTGAAGCCATAATATGGACAGTATAACAGAGGTAAGGGCCGAACGCTAATCGTTGCGTGAATATTGAATTTTAACCCATTTTATGGTATTATATCGTTTAGTCCAACCCTGGGCTTGAGAAGAGAGGGAACCCGATGGGTATTATCGTGCTCTGCACGGTCTTTGCCGTGTACATTCTCGCCTCCATCCTCGTGATGAGGCAGGTCGCGGTCAACGAACGTGCGAAGGGCATCAAACTGGGCCGTCAGGCTTGCGAGCAGGAGCACAACGCCACGCTCGTTGCCGAACGCGCACGTCTGCTCGAAGACTGCGACACACTGCGCGAACAGCTCAACAAGCTCGGTCGCCAGCTCGCGCAGATCTCACCGAAGGCGGCACTGCTGGAGGTCTACCAGACTGTCAGGGACGAGATCACGCGTATCGAGCAGCAGCTCAGGACCGCAAGCAGCCAGTACGCCGAGGCCGGATGGGACACCAAGCGTGTTCTGAACTATCACTGGGGTGTCGAGAAGACTCGCGAACACGTCGGGAACAACAACAATGTTCGAACCGACTTCGAGACCAACGTCTTCCCGGCGCTCAGTGCACAGCTCGAAGCCGCTCGCAAGCGACTCGTGGAGATCGCCGCTGAGGCTGCTCTCGACACCGAGACAGACGTTGCTGCAAGCGATGTCACCAAGGCCTGAGGCCTGACGAAGCCGCGGGGCGGTGACTGCCGGCGATAGCCGACACGATCCGCCCTCCGGCGCGCCACCTACCTAAACCCTCTCTTCTCGAAATGCTTTTGTTGTTTACACAGGATATAAACGACGAAAGCATTTCAACTGGCTCTTAGAGAAAGGAACGGGGTTTAGCTCGCGAGCTTATCAGCTACGCGGACAATACCTGAAAGATATTGATGCTGAGCTTGTGATATTTCTTCCTGGGTAAGGTCACGACCTTCACGGTGGCGCATATTGAAGTTGGTGATGCCAGCAATCATGCGCATTTGAGCGCCTACCCATAGTGTCTTCTGACTTTGAGCGCTAACCCATTCATCAGTATCCATGTCTTCCGGCACTGACTGTTCTAGTAATGTATCGAGCTCCTCTGTAGGTGCGTCGGCTAATGCTGCGTAGTGCTCCATGTATTGCCCGCGTTCTTCATCGGATTTCAAGGAGAGCAGATCGTTTATAAGCGGAAGGAAGTTTGGGTCGTCGCTAATCTGGTCGATTGTATTAATTGCATCCATATCACCCCTAAATGCCTCACCGCGCCAGGTATATGCACGCTTATCAACATCGGAATCAGTTTCACCCCTCAAAACGAGTCCCTTTGACATTTCTGGATCATCTAGCGCATTGAGACGGCGGCTTAAGCCATGGTGTGCTGCTTCGGTGATTTCATGTTGCATTTCGCGTGGCGCTAAAAGCATGAAAGAGAGATGTTTGTCGGCGCTATCATGTAAATCATATGAGAGCTCATCGCTGAAATCACCATCTTTGGTCTCGTAATCACGTTTGTAACTACCCGGGATTGGCCAATGTCCGTCGCGAATTGTGCGAAGCCATGCATCGTTGTTTGCTTGTGCCTCAGGACTCTTGCCGGTAGTAGACGCCTTGGGGTAAGGGGCTATTGTAAGCAGGGGAGTACGACTGTCTTCGTCCACAAGAACGTTAGCGGCAATTTCGGTATCAATTTCTACCATATCCGGGAGGCTGCACGCCTCTAGCTCGCCATCGGCGCCCACACGTTCACCATATACTGCTGCTAGACTGGGAAATATCGTCCCATACCGTGGGGCTGCGTCCCATTCATCGTCGGAAACGATTGCGTCTGCAATATACTCGATTTTTGTTTGGTGTAGTGTGTTTATTTCTGCGCTTTCCATAAGTAAACATTAGCATAATATTACATATTATTCAATAAGATTGCACAAACAACAAATACATTTGAGCGTTTATTATATTGCCTATAGCTACTATTTTTGGGCAATCATCTCAACTAACGTTCCATGAGATAACTATTGAGGTGGATACCTATTAGTTGCACGAAATATTCGCCAATGCTATCAGTAGCCAACGAGCCTTTTAATTTTTGAGTACATTTTTCACTCAATTATCTTCTCATTATGCTTATGGCTTGCTATACTGGCCTCATGAGCGCAGTTCCGTCCAATAACGGGCAAGCAGTAGTGTCGAAGGGCAATCCTTCGCGTCCAAGCAGAGCACGCCGCCTCATCCGAGGTATCGCTGTGCTTATTCTTGTTGCCATACTAGCCGGTGTAATTGTTGGCGTATTAAACCACCAATCGGAGGAGAATAAACTTCGACAGGCTAGTCTACAGACCAGTCTCAATGGTGCCGAGAACCGCAATGACGACAAGCAGATTATTAGTATTGCCAGCGAGCTTATTGAGGGCAAAGAGTCTGGCAAATTTAAAATAGCCGATAGTCCACTCAGCGACGTATATTTGGCACGCGCGACTTCTTACTTAAACCAAAAGAAATACCAATTTGCTGCAGATGACTTTGCAAAAGCAGGCAAGCTAAGCAGCGAAAATAAGAAGGCTTCCTTGCAGGGAGAAATCATGGCTCGTCATTCGCTCGGCCAAAAGAAAGAACTTATTCCATTGTTCGAGAAGCTTATTGAAGTTACCAAGAAGAGCGACATACCAAACGCATCAAGTTCGATTACCCAGTACCAAGGTTCAATTGACAAGCTGCAGAAGGGACAGGACATCGAATTCTAATGATTAAGAAAATTGTACTTGGCCTGAGCATATTCGTGATGATTGCCAGCTTTGTGGTGCCAACGCAACAAGTTAGCGCTAGCCGCACAACTCGTTGTAGCGGCATTAACGTACTGAGCACGCCTGGCTGTACTGGTTACAACGCCGGCGCTGATTACTACAACACCACTGTTGGTATCACTGGTCAGAACATTCTTTACAACACGGCCGATCGTACTGATTGGGCTATTCCAGCTAGCGTCAACACTAAGCCCGAGTTTATAGCGTACATTAAGGGATTCCTTGGTACCTCAACGGCGTATAACTACAACCGTTCTGGTGCAGCATTTGTCGTTAACACTATGCTTGGCGAAGATGGCGACTGTAACGGTAACTTCTGTAGCACAACTGCCGCTATCGCATACGCACAGTCTCATATAGCACTTTGGGAAGCCTACGTTAACAATGCTGGAGTTAACTGGAACTACGTTACGACTCTAAAAGCCGGAAGTATTAACAGTATCCACGTATGTACCAAGGGTACTTCGCCAGCTAACTGTACTTTGAACGGTATTATCGCTGGCACTCACGACGCCAAAGACTTTGCTTTCTTTAAGATGACTACCGATGACGGCAGCGAAGTAAGTAACGAGATTCGCTTCTACGACACTGATGGCAACCTTATGTACCGCTTGCGTCGTCAGTGTGGTAACTTAATTGGCGACACAAACGGCCTAGAGGCTCCTGCTAACTACTCATTAAAACCAACTGTCGGTGCAACTATCAAAGACAATGGCACAACGGTGCCCGGTAACGTTGCTCAAGTTGGCAACCAGGTAACATTTACATACGCCGTAGCCAACTCTGGCGATGCAAGTGTCGCAGTTGCTTGTACTATTACGTCTTCTCCGGCTGCCGTAACGCCTGCAACGGGCTGTCCTCGCGCATTCCCGGGGCATGCCACAACCACGATTGCTACCGAAAACATCACTATTACTGCGGCAGATGTTAACAAGAAGATTTGTCGAGCGTTATCGGTTAATCCGTATACCAATGGTGGAGGCTCAAGAACAAGTGGCCAGATATGCGTTGTTGTAGCTGCTAAGCCTTTCGTTTCGGTAACGGGTGGTGACGTATCAGTTGGTAATGGAATTTCAAGCGGCGCCAACAGTACGACATGTACTCCTCAAGATACAGCTTCGATTACCTCATGGAACCAAGATTCGGGTAACTTTAACGGGGCAGGTGCACAGTTTGCGGCTATGGCTCTGGATGCTATCGATGGTTTTGCAACGGCACAGAGCATTAACAACGCCACAACACCAAGTGGCCTAGCATTTAGCAACACGGTTAGTAACGGTTCATATGGTGGCTCGTTTGGCAGCGTACCATGTATACCCGACTACTACGCCAAGGCTACCAACACAACAAATATTGGCGCAGCGGTAAATGTAAGTAATCTTACAACGGGTTCCTACCAGGTAAACGGCAATGCGACCATAAGTGGTGTCGTAAATCCTGATAATCGTATAAGTGTCTATGTTGACGGTGACGCCTATATCACGGCAGATATAAAATACTCAGGCACATGGACATACGACAAGATTCCACTCTTTAACTTAGTAGTAAAGGGTAACATCTATGTCGTCAACACTTCATCAAGTAGTGGCGTGACGCAAATGGACGGTTCCTACATTGCTCAACCAGATAGTGGTGGCAACGGTGGTGCTATTTACACCTGCGCTAACCTGAGCGGTGCGTATGACACCGACGATGCAACTTTCTACAGTAAGTGTGCACGCAAGCTTACTGTGAACGGTACATTTAGCGCCAAGCAAATTTACCTAATGCGTACCTTTGGGACTTTGTCGCAGGCAACAAGTTATGCAAACGGCGTGACGTATTCCGGCGAAACATTTAAATACAATCCGACCCTTTGGATAGCGCAACCGCAAGCTAACACATCTGGTGCATACGATGCTATCACAAGCTTGCCGCCAATCCTGTAGGGTCTATACACAGCAATCTGCGCATAAAGAGTTGCGTATTAACATAATGCTTATGCTATAATTGAGGACAATATGAGTTTACTGAGTGGGGTATCTGCATTTTTTGGACTGGACATCGGGACGACTGCGATCCGATTGGTTGAATTACGGGGCAATGGCACCGTAAAGAACCTTGTTAAATACGCATACGTTCCGGTTGATAGTAAAATTGTGCTTAGCGATGCCAAAACGGACCAACAAAAATTAGCACAAATCATTAAGGATCTGCTTGACCAAGCACACATGACAACGCGTAACGTTGCCGTGGGTATTCCATCACAGCGTGTATTTACAGCTGTTGTGGACTTTGACCGCTTGCCACAGGCAGAACTTGCCAAGGCTATCCAATACCAGGCAGATTCACTTATTCCAACGCCACTTGATCAGTCAAAGATCGACTGGGCCGTTATTGGTGATTCGCCTAAGGACAAGACCAAGGTCGAAGTATTGCTTTCAAGCGTTACTAACGACTTTGTCGAACAACGCCTCGACATGCTTGAGTCAATTGGTCTCGATGTTATCGCATTTGAGCCAGACAACTTGGCACTAACTCGTGCGCTTATCGGCCAGGATAACCCAGCACCTCAGATGGTTCTGGACATTGGCAGCAAGAGTACTGACCTCGTTATCACTATGAACGGCGCGCCACGATTGACTCGTTCAATCCCAACTGGCGCAGAGGCTATCATTCGTTCAGCCTCACAGAACCTCAATATCGACGACAAACAAGCTCGTCAATTCGTCTTTAAGTTTGGTCTTGGTAAAGACAAGCTCGAAGGTCGCATTTACGACGCAATTATCGGTACTGTCGACATCCTAACTGGCGAAATTGATAAATCTATCAAGTTCTTCCAGAGCCGCTATGTCGATACCAAGATCTCACGCATTATTGTTACTGGCGGCGCTTCAGCGCTTCCAGAATTCCCACTGTACTTGGCTAACAAGTTTGGTGTAGAAGTTGAAATTGGTAACGCATGGCGCAATGTTGCATTCGCACCTGAGCGTCAGAACGAGCTACTAGCCGTATCTAACCACTTCGGTGTGGCTACTGGTCTTGCGGAGAGGGTAGAATAATGATTCAGTTTAACCTCCTCCCAGATATCAAGCAGCAGTACCTTAAGGCTCAACGTCAGAAGCATCTCGTGGTGTTCTTCTCGACGATTGCAGCGATTGCTACAATAGCACTTTTCGTCATTATGCTCCTTGTGGTGCAGGTGTGGCAGAAGAAGAGCATTAGCGATCTTAATAGCGACATCAAGAAGTACAGCAACCAGCTATCGAGCACCGATGACATTAACAAGATTTTGACAGTTCAGAACCAGCTGGCGTCACTTACAACGTTGCACGACCAAAAGGCCGTAGCTTCTCGCTTGTTTGATTACACAACACAGACAACGCCTGCGGCTGCTACTATCTCTAAACTTAATCTCGACTTTGCTCAGAACACTATTAACATCAGCGGCTCAGCCGATTCGTTAGCTACTGTAAACACCTATGTTGACACCCTTAAGTTCACAACCTTTAAGGCAGTAGGTGACAGTACAAAAGAAGGCAACGCCTATAGCCAGGTAGTGCTTTCAACATTCGCTCGTACATCTAAAGACACGACCTACACAATTACCGCTACCTTCGACCCAACCATCTTTAATGGCACAAGCGAAGTTAGCTTGACTGTACCTAAGATTACGACCACCCGTTCTGCAACTGAGCAGCCAACTGATCTATTTAAAACTAACCAGGCTAATTAGGTGAATCTATGGCACGCGTAACATCCACAACTAAACGATCACTTATTACCAAAGCCAACAGCACAATGGTTGTATCAACCGGCGTCGCTGCATTCTTGGTTGTCTTTTGTCTGGTTGCGTCTAAGACTCTATTGAGCCAGGCAAACTACCAAAACCGCATCATTGGTGCCAAGAAAGACGCTGTAACACAGCTCAAGGCTAACATTACAGCCAAGGACAGTCTTGTTAGCTCATACAAAGCATTTGTCGGCACTTCACAGAACGTTCTCGGTGGTAACCCATCAGGAACGGGTGAACAAGACGGCGACAACGCTAAGCTTGCTCTCGATGCGCTACCAAGTAAGTATGACTTCCCAGCATTGGCTTCGTCACTCGAAAAGATGATTAACAGCCAGAACTTGCAGATCCTCGGTATTACAGGTACCGACGACGAAGCAGCACAGAGCACAGATGCTACTGGTAGCCCGCAACCTGTTGCAATGCCTTTCCAGGTGCAGGTAAGTGGTTCGTACGACCAAATCCAGGGCTTGGTTAAACTGTTTAATTCTTCAATTCGTCCATTCCAGGTTCAGACTGTAGAAATTAGCGGTAACCAGAGCAGTATGACTGCAACGATTACTGCCCAGACTTTCTATCAGCCAGAGAAAACCTTTAAAGTTCAGACTGAGGTAGTTAAGTAATGAAACAAAAAGATATAGCACTGATTATCGTCATCGTCTTTGTTAGCGGCATTGCCTCGTTCTTTATATCTGGTGCGCTGTTCGCTTCACCAAAGAATCGTCAGCAAAAAGTAGAAAAAGTAGAAGCAATTACCGCTGACTTCCCAACACCAAGTAAGAAGTACTTCAACAGCGAATCCATTGACCCAACCCAGCTTATTCAGATTGGTAACAGCACTAACCCAGATCCTTTCAACGGTGCTGCACAGTAACACTAAACAGGCTTTATATATAACATGAGCGTTTTGTCGACCGCCGCTCAGCAACAAGTAGAAGAAACACTTGTCAAAGACGGCGTATTAACCAAAGAGAAGCTCGCAGAGCTTAAAGCAGCGGCAGAGAAGGAAAGTACGCCGCTGCTGAGCTTTTTGGTGACCGGTGGCCACGTTTCTGACGAAGCAATGACCAAGACAATTGCTCATGTTACGAAGGTCCCTTATGTAAACCTGAGCAACGCGCACATAGATCCTGACGTACTCGATCTATTGCCTCAGGATGTTGCTGAACGCTACATGGCTGTTCCCCTGGGCGAAATGCAGAATCGTCTTGTGGTGGCGATGTTGGACGCCGACAACGTCCAGGCTGTCGACTTCTTATCTAACAAAATTGGCCGTCCGCTCAAGGTGTACGCTGCTAGCGAGTCTGGCATTCGCCAAGTATTGCACCAATATCAGGTGAATATCTCCCAGCAAGTGGTGGGTGAGATTACTGGCGTTAATCCAGATGCCAGTACCGCTGTTAACGCCGAAAAAGCTGCTCAGATGATTGAGCTCAATGACAGCAGCAAGAACATTAAGACGATCGTTCAGGACTCGCCAATTAGTAAGGCGTTGTCTACGATTCTCGAGTTTGCCGCCAAGAATAATGCCTCTGACGTCCACATTGAGCCACTGCAAGATTCGCTCAAGATCCGCTGTCGTATCGACGGCATTTTGCGCGAGATTTTGCGCCTGCCAAAAACTACCGAGCCACCTCTGGTGTCACGTATTAAGATTTTGGCTAACCTCAAGATTGATGAACACCGCATTCCACAGGATGGCGAATTTAGTATTAACGTCGGTGGTCACGCGATTGACCTCCGTATCGCAATTTCTCCAGTTGTTTGGGGAGAGCAGGTGGTTATCCGTTTGCTCGACAAGTCTGGCACCAGTCTAAAACTCGAAGACATGGGCTACGCCGGCCGTGCTTTGCGCACGATTCGCGAAGGCATTAAGGGCACTAGCGGCATGATTCTTACCTCTGGTCCTACTGGCTCTGGTAAGTCTACCTCGCTGTACGCACTCCTCCAGGAAGTTAAGAGCGATGCGATCAACATTGTTACCCTTGAAGACCCTGTAGAGTACAAAATGGATGGCATTAACCAGATTCAGGTAAACGCCGATGTTGGCCTGACGTTTGCGAGCGGCTTGCGCTCTATTTTGCGTCAGGACCCCGATGTGATCATGGTTGGTGAGATTCGTGACCGTGAGACGGCCGAATTGGCTGTGCAGGCTGCTTTGACAGGTCACTTGGTGTTCAGCACGCTTCACACCAACTCCGCAGCTGGTATCTTGCCACGTTTGCTCGACATGGATATTGAACCATTCTTGATCGCTTCAACAGTGCGCACGGTTATTGGCCAGCGCTTGGTGCGTCGCATTGGCGCAAACAACGAAAGCTACGAGACCGACAAGGTCGAAACTGAGGCCATTAAGCACACTGTCGGCAGGTTGCTACCTAAGACAAAAGAGGACGTCCAGAAGATCTCCGATGATCTTGGGTACGAAGCCTTGCCTACGAGCACCCAAAACGCTTATACTTTACACAAGGGCATTGATAGTCCTAGCTCGCCCGGCGGATATAAGGGGAGAATGGGTATCTACGA
Organism: uncultured Candidatus Saccharibacteria bacterium; assembly: GCA_964654135.1. GTDB lineage: Bacteria > Patescibacteriota > Saccharimonadia > Saccharimonadales > UBA4665 > CAMLQK01. The sequence continues at coordinate 3,747 of CAZZHV010000010.1, read as the reverse complement.
GGTGTTTAACATCTCGCCAGAAATCCAAGACCTTATCCTCAAGCGCGCAACCAGCGCTGAGATCCAAGAGGTAGCTATCAAACAGGGCATGGTCACCATGCGCGAAGATGGTTACCTAAAGGCATTGGCAGGACGAACAACACTAACAGAAATTAACCGCGTAGCAAGCGCGGACAGTGCATAACGAGAGGTGGAGCAAAAGTAATGCAAGGACAACTCAGAATAGAAGTCTTACTCGAAGAGGTCGTCAAGAAGAAGGCGTCCGACTTGCACTTGCAGGTTGGCTTGCCACCGATGTTGCGTGTTGACGGTAAATTAGCCGCAATTTCTGGAGCAGATCTGCTATCAGATGAAGCAGTAGAGACATTAATCTTCGCGATTCTTGACGAAGACCAAAAGCAAATTTTGCTTAAAGACAAAGAATTCGACTTTAGTTTCGCCTTTGGCGACCTCGGCCGTTTCCGTGTAAACGCCTTCCACGAACGTGGCAACCTGGCCGCTGCACTACGCTTGATCCCGAACGAAATTCTTACCATCGAACAGCTTGGTTTGCCACCAATTGTTTCCAAGTTTGCCGACTATCCACGCGGATTGGTACTCGTTACCGGTCCCACTGGTTCTGGTAAGTCTACAACGCTTGCCGCCATGATCCATAAGATCAACCTTGAGCGCGCAGAACACATTATTACCATCGAAGACCCAATCGAATACACACACCGCTCTAAGAAGTCGGTGATCGTCCAGCGCGAAGTTCACTACGACACATATTCTTTCTCCGCCGCATTGCGTTCAGCATTGCGCGAAGACCCAGACGTTGTGCTCATTGGTGAGATGCGCGACCTCGAGACCATTGCTTCTGCAATTACTATCGCAGAAACTGGTCACTTGGTCTTTGCCACCTTGCACACCAACAGCGCCGCACAGTCTATCGACCGTATGATCGACGTGTTCCCACCTCACCAGCAGCCACAGATTCGCTCCCAGCTGTCTAACATTTTGATGGCAATTTGTTCTCAGCGACTGATTCCTACCATCGGTGGTGGCCGTATTGCAGCTGCAGAAATTCTTATCGCAACTCCTGCCGTCCGCAACATTATTCGCGAAGGTAAGACGCACCAGCTCGAAGCCGTTATCCAGACCGGTACCGAATTTGGTATGCAGTCTATGGACAAGACGCTAGCTGGTCTCGTTCACGCCGGTAGCATTAGCTACGATGACGCGCGTAATGTGGCTGTCGACATCGATGAACTTGAACGATTGATGAGAGGCTAGGGAAAAGACAATGCTTTCCTACAAATATACTGCCCGTGACCCAGCAACTGGTGAGTACGTTAAGGCAAACGTTGAGGCCGAAAGCGAACAAGCCGCCGCCAAACTTATCCGCAAGGAAGGTTTGGTCGCAATTGATATTCAAATAGCAGAGAAGGGCGCCAAGCGAGCCGGCGGATTCTTAAACCGCGTTCGCGCCAAAGACAAGGTATTGTTCTCGCGCCAGCTCTCTACGCTGATTAACGCTGGTTTGCCGTTGGTGCAGAGTTTGCGCAGCGTAACCGAACAGACTACGAGTAAGCCACTTAAGGTTGTACTGTCTAAGGTTATCGGTGATGTCGAAGCTGGCTCAACTTTGTCTGCAGCCATGGCTAAGCACCCTCAGGTATTTAACCAGGTATATATTAGCCTGATCGCCGCCGGTGAAGCATCTGGTACTCTCGACAAAGCACTGGAGCGCTTGGCTATTCAGCAAGAAAAAGACGCCGATCTTAACAGCAAAATCCGTGGCGCAATGGTGTATCCACTCATCGTATTGTTGGTGATGGGTGCTGTATTGGGCTTTATGCTCGTTAAGGTATTGCCGCAGGTGCAAACGCTGTACGAAGGTCTGCCAGGCGCGAACCTGCCACTAATTACCCGTGTGCTTTTGGCCATCTCGAGCTTTATTATTCACCAGTGGTGGATAGTGCTGATTGTCATTGGTTTCCTCATCTTCTTAGGCACTCGCTGGGCACGTACTTTTGGTGGTAAGCGCGCAATCGACAAGTTCAAGATGAGAGCTTGGCCTATCGGTCCGCTATTTATGAAAATGTACATGGCACGTTTCGCTCGTACAGCTACCACACTTGTGGCTAGCGGTGTGCCATTACTACAGGTCCTGCAAATTACCAGTGATTCTGTAAACAACATACATATTAAGGAATCAATCGTTCGCGCACAAGACAAGGTAAAGGGTGGTAAGGCACTTTCCGACTCAATCGCTAACGACCCCAACTTCCTAGTACTTGTTCCAAACATGGTGCGCATTGGTGAGCAGTCTGGTTCGCTTGAGGCTATGCTCGCTAAAACCGCTGAATATTTCGAAAAAGAAGTCGACGACGAGGTTAAGAACATCTCTACCATTATTGAGCCTGTCCTGATGGTTATCCTTGGTGTTGTCGCATTTGTTATTGTTGCTGCAGTGCTGTTACCTATCTACGGTCTAGCCGGTCAGTCGTTCGTCAATTAATAAAACAGGCTTGTTGTGGAAATCTGCTTGCTTTTATAGGGGCGAGCCAGTATCATTCCAAGCATAAGCATAAAAATTAGCAAAGGGGGCATTTGCACATGTCTAACTTACAAAAACGTAAAGAGGGCGGTTTCACCATTATCGAAGTCCTGATCGTACTTGCGATCGCTGGTTTGATCATGTTGATCGTTTTCTTGGCGGTTCCAGCTTTACAGCGTAACTCCCGCAATACACAGGTAAAAAACGCGGCATCATCAATTCTGGGAGCAGTTAGCGAATACCAGAACAATAACGGTGGAACGAATCCAACAACAGCAGCTATTGCAGCCGATGGTACCGTAACTATCTCTGGAGCAACTGGTACGGCATCTTCTACTGCTAAGGTGCAGTCTGGCTATGCTCTAAGTCTCGGTGCAACTATGCCAACGAGCGGTACGGGTGTATTCGTGCTCAATCTCGGCCATAAATGTAGTTCACCTACGGCATTTGATACGGGTACCTCAACTCCGCGTGCATTCTCCATAGGATTCACTATTGAGTCAAGCAGTACAGCTGTAGCGCCACAGTGTGTTGAAAGCTAGTCTATACTAGCGAATATTAAAACGAGCTCCCAAAGGGCTCGTTTTAATTTTTGTCGCTAATCTGTGATACCATTAACAGCATGAACAATGTGCTTATTCTTGTGGGGTTGCTGGGCCTAGGGCTTGTATGGGGAAGTTTTATCAACGCGCTGGTCTGGCGCCTGCATGAAAAGCGAGATTGGGTGACGGAGCGGTCTGAATGTCCGCACTGCCACCACCAGCTTGCCTCTAAGGACCTCATTCCGGTTATTAGCTATGTAACGCTCAAGGGTAAATGTCGCTACTGCAAAAAGCCAATCCCAGACACACCGCTTAGCGAACTTCTAACGCCAACACTTTTTATACTGTCATATATTTTTTGGCCAAGTGCGCTTACGGGCGCAGGGCTGTTTCTATTTATCGCCTGGCTGGTATTTATCATCGGTTTTGTGGCCTTAGCAATGTACGATCTGCGTTGGTACTTGCTGCCTAATAAAATGGTATTCCCAATTATCGGTTTGGCAGCGGTGCAGGTGCTTGTTATGCCTCTGGCATATCACTACTCGTGGCACACCGTGCTCGATGCCGGCTTAGGCGCACTCACGTTAAGTGGCTTGTTTTATATTATTTTTCAGATATCTGGTGGTACCTGGATTGGCGGCGGGGACGTTAAATTAGCCATGGCAC
>CAZZHV010000009.1:29870-35596 GCA_964654135.1 uncultured Candidatus Saccharibacteria bacterium | reverse complement strand
TAGCACTCTTGACCTTTGAGTGCTAATGGCAGTATTATGTATAGTAAGAGCGCGAGCTCACCTGAATATTTTGAAAATATACAAGCCCCAAAAAGGCTTTGATCAAGTCTAAATGGCCCTGGAGGCCGGAGGGAAAATACATGATGCCACCTGACTCAGCGGATTTCCAAGAATTTCTGAATCATTTGACGAACAATGCTCTGCATAGCCTAAAGCACGCCGATGCTATCGCGCGAAGCTTTGGTAGCGCATATGTTGGTACCGAACACTTGTTGCTCGGTGTATTAGCGCAAGACACGAGCATGGGCGCCAAAATACTCGAAGGCGCTGGTGTTACACTAGACCGCGCCCGTTTGGCGCTTAACCTAACTGCCAAGACTGCGGTTATGAACGCCGGTGCTAAAGGTTTGAGTGAAACTGCAAAGTTAACACTCAAGATGGCCTATGACACTGCTCAAGACTACAACCAAGACTACTGTGGTACAGAACACATTCTCTACAGCATTCTTGGCCAAAAGAACGCGCGGGCAACAGTATTACTGCGTGACATGAACATTGATGTTGATAGCCTTATGGGCGAGCTCGAGCAGTTCCTTAATCGTCAGCAATATGATGAAGAGGGAGATGTCGATACTCGTCGTCGCAGCGGCAATAGCCGCAAAGGTGGCCGCAAGACCGCACTCGATCACTATGGCACCGATGTAACCGCACAGGCTCGCAGCGGCAAGCTCGACCCTGTGGTTGGCCGTGATCCACAAATTCGCCGCGTTGTTACTATTCTAAACCGTCGTACCAAAAATAATCCCGTACTTATTGGTGAACCGGGTGTTGGTAAGACCGCGATTGTCGAGGGCCTTGCACAGCGCATTATTGCCGAAGATGTGCCAGATAGCTTGCTCGAAAAGCGTATTGTGATGCTCGACCTTGCCGGTATGATTGCAGGCACGAAGTATCGTGGTGAATTCGAAGAACGCCTTAAAAAAGTTATGGCTGAACTTGAGCAAGACAACAAAACAATTGTCTTTGTCGATGAAATGCACTTGCTTGTTGGTGCGGGTGCGGCCGAAGGCGCCATGGATGCCGGTAATATTCTAAAGCCAGCTTTGGCTCGTGGCAAAATCCAGATGATTGGCGCAACTACTACCGACGAATACACTAAACACATCGAAAAAGATGCAGCTTTGGAACGTCGCTTCCAGCCAGTTCAGGTTCCCGAAACAACCGTTCCCGAAACGCTCGCTATTCTTAAGGGCCTCCGTAAACACTACGAAGAGTTTCATGGTGTCGAAGTGAGCGACGAAGTGCTCGATAACATTGTCCAGCTCGCAAAACGCTATATTAATGACCGTTTTATGCCCGACAAGGCAATTGACCTCCTAGACGAAACTGCCGCCCACCTGCGTGTAGATAAGGGCAAAACCAGCCCCGAAGTTCGCAAGCTCCAGAAGGAACTCAAGCTCACTAATACTCGTATCGACGACGCTGTGGACAACGAAGATTACGAAAAGGCCGCCCAGTTCAAGACTCGCGCCAGCCAGATTAACGAGGAACTTACCAAACTTCAGGCGACCGACAAGACGGCACGACGCATTACCGTTACTGACGAAGACGTCGCTGACGTTGTTGCTCGTATGACGGGTATTCCTGTAAAGAAAGTTATTAAGTCCGAGGCCAAATACCTGCTTAACCTCGAAAAGAACGTCGGTAAGTTTATTATTGGTCAGCATGAAGCTGTCGAAGCTGTATCTCGTGCAATTCGCCGAAACCGCTCAGGTATTAGCAGTGCTAGCAGGCCTATTGGCTCATTCATTTTCCTTGGACCAACTGGTGTTGGTAAGACTGAGCTAGCTCGTGTTCTGGCTCGTGAATTCTTTGGCTCCGAAGATGCTATGGTTAAGATTGATATGTCCGAATTTGGCGAACACCACAATGTCTCACGACTTGTTGGTGCTCCAGCCGGTTATGTCGGCTATGACGATGGCGGTCAACTCACCGATAAAATCCGCCGTCATCCGTACAGCCTCGTGCTATTCGATGAGATCGAAAAAGCACATCCTGACACCTTTAACATGCTGTTGCAGATTCTCGAAGACGGCACATTAACCGACGGTAAGGGCCGCAAGATCGACTTTACTAACACCATCGTGATCATGACTAGCAACATTGGTGCCGACAAACTTCAAAAAGAAGCGTCATTTGGCTTTAGTGCCACACGTCCAAATGATCTTGACGACCTTGATGCACTTCACGATCTTAACCGTGATAAGGTTATGGATGCTCTCAAAAAGCAAATGCGCCCTGAGCTTTTGAACCGTATCGATAAGACAATCGTCTTCCGCGCACTCACCAAGAAAGATATTTATCGCATTATTGATTTGCAGGTACATGAGCTTGGTAAGCGCCTGCAGAAGCAAGGTCTTGGTATTCAACTAACCGCTGCAGCTAAGCAATACCTTCTAGAGAAGGGGTATGATGCAAAAAATGGCGTGCGTCCACTACGCCGTCTTATTCAAGATACCCTGGAAGATCACGTCGCCACAGCCTTACTTGAAGACAAATACGGCAAGGGAACAATCCTTAAGGTGAGCGCCAAAAATGGCGAGCTAACCTATACAGCTACAACCGAAAACGAGTAGTTAAAAGCCACTCATAAAATGCTACACTAGGAGCAATGAATACTTCGCGTCGTACTCGATCCAGTATCTTGCTCCTTTGTGTTGTCGTGGTATACGTACTTATCTGGACGCAACGCAATGCACTACTAGACTGGATAGCGCTGCACAACTACGCGCCTCCTAGCGGCATTGCAGCACTCGCTGCGCGCGACACTATGACCGACAAGGCCAAAGAATACCTCTACATTAACCACCCCGAAATCAACGACCGTACAGCATTTAATAAAAACTGTCCTAATAATTCTGAGCAGTCAGTAGTTTTGGGTTGTTTTTTGGGCGATCGCCAAGGCATTTATATATTCAACGTCACCGCATCTGAACTAAAGGGTGTGCAAGAGGTTACAACTGCCCACGAAATGCTTCACCAGGCATACGAACGCCTTGGTACGTCTGAACGTAAACGTGTAGATGGTATGCTCGATGATTTCTACCAAAACAAATTGGCCGACGACTCTATAAAACAGCAGATCGACCTCTATAAAAAATCTGAGCCCGATGCTTTGCATAACGAGATGCACTCTTTGTTTGGTACTGAGGTGTCGAGTTTGCCGAGTAACCTAGAATCTTACTATTCGCAGTATTTCACTAAGCGATCAATTGTCGCAGGTTATTACGTATCGTACCAGGCGGCATTTAACGAACGCAAAGCTCAAATAGACGCGTACGACCAACAGTTGGCCACGCAGAAATCTGTTATTGATGAACTAGAAAAGAGCCTTAAAGTCCAGCTCGCACAGCTTGACTCACTAAAAGTTCAGCTTGATAGTGCCAAGCGCGACGGTGAATACGAGCACTACAATGCGCTTGTTAGACCGTATAATGACAGTGTCAACCAATATAACGCCGACCTCGTGACACTCAAAGCCAAGCTTGCTGTATATAACGATATAGTTGCCGAACGGAATGCAATTGCCGATCAAGAACAGGCCCTACAACAGAATTTATCCAGCAAAAGCCTGCCATCTGCAGACGGAGAATGATACAATAAACACCTATGGCGAAGAGATCATCACGATACGTTTGTACCAATTGTGGAGGGACGACATCAGCTTGGGCTGGTCGCTGCCCTAATTGTGGCGAATGGAACACACTCCAAGAGGAAGCTGTTATCGATAGCGGCATTGCTGGTGGCGGTGTTAGTAACGGCCTTATTCTTACGCCGGCCTCAGTTGGCAGTATGGTTTCTAAGGATCAGAAACGTCTCCAGACCGGCATTGACGATGTAGATGTTGTGCTGGGCGGCGGCATTGTTGCCGGTAGTGTTAACCTCATAGCGGGTCAGCCAGGTATCGGTAAAAGCACACTCCTGTTGCAGCTCGCCAATGCTATTGCCAAAAAACATACTGTTTTGTATGTGAGCGGTGAAGAATCTGGCCACCAAATTGGCTTGCGCGCTCAGCGCCTCGGTGTTGACTCAGAAACGCTGCAGCTCGCGACCACTACGAGTGCTGATGACATTGCTGCAACTGTTGCAACCAAACAATACGAGCTTGTCGTCGTTGACTCCATCCAGACTGTTACTGTCGCAGCTGTAAGCTCTGCAGCCGGAAGCGTCTCGCAAATCACTAATAGCACGCACCTTATTTTGAATGCTGCCAAGCAAAGTGGCACTGCTGTCGTTCTAGTCGGTCATGTTACCAAAGAAGGCTCCATCGCCGGTCCAAAAGTACTAGAACATGTTGTTGATGTCGTGTTGCAGCTGGAAGGTGATCGTTACGGTGGTTTTAAGGTGTTGCGAGCCATCAAAAACCGCTTTGGTCCAACATCCGAAGCTGGCATTTTTGAGATGGTGGGCGAAGGTTTACGCCCCGTACTAAACCCATCCGAAGCACTTCTGGCAGAGCGTCAAGTAAGTGATGGCTCTGTAGTATTTGCAACAATTGAAGGCACTCGGCCTTTGTTAGTCGAGGTGCAAGCACTTGTAAATAAGACAAGTTACGGGTATCCTAAACGTGCTGCAAGCGGTATCGACCTGAATCGCGTTAATCTCCTTATTGCAATGCTTGAGCGCCGTACTAAACTCCGTCTCGGCGAGCAAGATATTTATGTGAATATCGTTGGCGGCATGAAGATCACTGAACCAGCAGCAGACCTTGCGGTCTGTCTGGCAATTGGTTCTGCAGCCAAGGGTCTTCAACTCAAATCAAATGCGGTTGTATTTGGTGAAGTGGGATTAAGCGGCGAAGTGCGCCATGTTCCGTACATGGAAAAGCGCTTGGCTGAGGCTAAGAAAATGGGCTTTGACAGCGCCATTGGACCTCGCCAAAAGGGCGATACAAAATCATCATTATTACAATCAGTGCCCGATGTTCGCACGGCACTTAACCAATTTTTGGAAAAGGATTCCTAAAAACAAAAGCCTATGGCAACATTTATCGAAATTGTACTACTATTATTCATCGCAAGTTTTGTCGTGATGCAGTCTAAGGACGGCCTCAAGACCTTTATGGGCGGCAAGAAGCGCCAAATTATTCTCGATAGCTGTGCGCTTATCGACGGTCGTGTTGTTGAACTTGTTCGCAACGGCTTTTTAGCAGACGATCTTGTTATTCCGCAGTTTATTCTCAACGAATTGCAACTCTTGGCAGATGGCAACGACGGTCACAAGCGTGAACGCGCTCGCTTTGGTCTTGATATTGCACATGAGCTTCAAGATACAGCATTTAATGCTAAGGTTACTATCGATCGCACGCCATTTCCTGAAGTTCACGCTACGGACGACAAATTGATCCACCTCGCCAAAAAGCTCGAGGCATATCTGTACACAACAGACTACAACTTAGGCAAAATTGCCGCCATTGAAGCAGTCGGCGTTTTGAACATCAACGAATTGTCTCAGGCCCTTCGCCCAATCGCGTTGCCTGGCGAGACACTCAAGATTAAGATCGTACAAAAGGGCAGCAACCCTAACCAAGGTGTCGGATATCTCGATGATGGCACCATGATCGTTGTTGAAGGGGCTGCTCGCCACGCAGGCAAGACTGTCGACGTAACTGTTACCCGTATGCACCAGACGGTTGCAGGCAAGATGGTATTTGGCCGTGTTCACGA
>CAZZHV010000009.1:0-29770 GCA_964654135.1 uncultured Candidatus Saccharibacteria bacterium | reverse complement strand
TTACCCGTATGCACCAGACGGTTGCAGGCAAGATGGTATTTGGCCGTGTTCACGAAGAGGAACGCCAGAGCCATCAGCAAAATCGTTCAAACGCACACGCATCTGCTAACGAGCCTCAGAAGCAGAAGCTCCAGGAGCGCCTGCGTACTCGTCAACCGCAACAACCCGCCCAACAGGCAGCTTTACCAGCAAAGACGCACCAGAAGGCTCCTCAGCAGCCTACAGCGGCACAGCAATTGGCTATCCCGCCCAAGAAACAGCTTGCTGGCCGTCTGCGCCAAGTCCGCATGCAAGGCTAACCCCTTCGAAGATTTATCTAAAGCTCTGCTTCGGCAGAGCTTTTTTATACCCAGTATCGCTACACCTATAGTTTGCTCTCTTGCTTGCGGGTCACCCGGCATGCTTCAAATAGCATACCGTGCGCTTCCGAGGCAAGTTCGCATAACTACAGGCTGCGCTCTAGGCAGGCACGCTCAGTGTATAAGTGCCGGTAGAGAGCAAACTATAGGTGCAGCGAAGTGCACCAAGCTCAATAGAAAGAATGCTAAATGAAAAGAGCCAGGTGGTAAGCCTGACTCTTTTGCTATGTGCGACTGCCGCTAGTTGCTGCTGGCAGTTTGTGCGCGGAAGCGTCCGCCACGCCCGCCACCCGGCTCTACGGTAGTTGATACAGTGCCAGTTTGGAAAGTGGCAGAGGCATCAGTGGTAGAGCTGTAGAGGACACTATCGATAACTTCTGCTCGGAGTGTTGCCGAACCAGCCGAAGTTGGCGTGTAATTGAAGGTAATCGTGCCTGGTGAGTCGCTAACACCTTGCGATTGAACCTTATCTCCATTGACGTAGAAGTTAACGGTACCTGGGAACTGACTGCTGCTGAGAGCATGTGTTCCTTGAGTGACAGTAACAGTGAATGTACAACTCTGGCCTACGGTACAGGTTGGTGGTGCAGTGAGCGTGATTGTAGGCTTAGCGTCGTCACAATTATGGACATCATCCGTTGACGTTACGGTTGCCTTGTTGCTGCCGCTGCCTCCAACAAAGATATCTGCCGAGAATACGTTGGCGTTAGCGCCGCCTTGTGTCTCTTTGGCCGCGTCTGGTGTACATGAAGTTGCAAGTTTGCCGGACACCTTATCGACTGTCTGCGATGAATTAGCACCCGACTTCTGCTGATACCACGACGGGAAGAGGTCGGTACTTGGGCTTGGCAATTGAGCACCCGAGCTTACGTTCCAGCCGCGCATTACATATGCGGCTCCTGTTTTAACGCCTGATGGCTTGTTCCAGTTAACAGGTGACATATTGAGCTGATCGTGAGCGTATTCCATGAAGCCACGTGTTAATGGAGTGGTCATGCGCTCCATGGCGCCACCGGTCATTTCGACATTGCGTGTGTGGTACCCGACCCATGAGACAACAGCATATTGAGTAGACCAGCTGGTCATCAGACCGTCAAAGTTGTCGTTAGTGGTACCCGTCTTGATAGCAAACTTCCAGCCCTTGTAGTGTTGGAATTTATATCCACCCTGAGCAAGAGATGTACAAGTTGCATCAGTACAGCTACCACGGAGGTAACTTGCCTTAGGGTCGCTTAGCATGTCATTGACAATGTATGCGGCATCTTGGCGAACAACTTGGTTGCCTTTAGGCTGTGACCAGGTGTAAACGCTCTTATTGCCGGCGTCAGTAATCTTAATGATGTATGTCTGTGGGATTGCCGTACCAAGGCGGGCCAATGTCGAGAGGCCGTTTACATGGTTGTCGAGGTGAAGGTATGCACCGTCACCGATGGCGGATGCGCCGTAACAAGGAATGACATCAGTAAGGGCTTCGTTACCGTAACACTGATAGGCGTTATCGGCAGCCATCATAGAGTTGGCAGTCTTAATGACCTTATTGGTACCGACGGTAAGCATCGCCTTTACGGCAGGGACGTTACGCGAACCTGCAAGACCATAACGTAGGGTTACTGCGCCAGGGTACTTAAAGTCGTAGTCCATCAGACAGTTACCGCCATCAGCCGGCTTGGCTTTATTGGTACATGAGTAGCCTGGAAGAGCAGACTGCGTATCGTATAGCACTGAGCCCGCGCCAGCATTGGTCGTGTCGTTAATCATAGACACATAGTCGTAAGGCTTAAAGCTCGATCCAGGAGGAATCTTGGTCTGCGCGTAGTTGATTTGACCATAGTCAGGGTTGGAGAAGTCTACGCCACCGACAAGTGCTACCATTTGTCCGGTTTTAACATCTTCGGCAACCATAGCTTCTTGGTCACCCTTATATTTCTTAACATTCGGTAGGTTGGAAGCTACAAGTGACTCAGCTTTGTTCTGAAGGTCCATGTTAAGCGTGGTTGTTACTTTCCAGCCACCACGGTTAACGGTAGCGGCGCCGTACTTCTTTTCGAGCTGCTGCTTGGCGGCAAGTACGAAGTAAGGGGCCTTAATGCCAGAGTACTTCTGCTGCAATGGCTTAATTTGGGCAAGAACATCAACTTTCTTGGCGGCATCTACTTGGGCTTGTGTAATGTAGCCCTGAGTCTTCATTTGGTCAAGAATGTAGTGTTGTCGGTTGAGGAGAGCCTCTTTACCGAATTCGTCAGCTGCGGCAGAAGAGTTAAATTCTGGCGATGAATATGGAGAGTAGTAGGACGGCGATTGTGGAATTGCTGCGAGCATAGTTGCTTGCTCGAGCGTGAGGTCTTTGGCCGTTGTGCCAAAGTAGTCGCGTGCGGCGCTTTCTACACCATATTCGATACCACCGTAAGGGGCAATGTTGAGGTAGCCAGTAAGAATGTCATCTTTTGAATATTCACGTTCGAGGTTTACGGCAAGGATCAATTCTTTGATCTTGCGGGTTACCGTACGTTCGTCTGTCCAGTCTTGGTTTAGCTTGACCAACTGCTGAGTGATAGTTGAACCACCCTGAGTGGCGCCACCGCTGCCAACAACATTGGATAGAGCCGCGCGGGTTGTACCGCGAACACTAAAGGCTCCTTCTTTGTAGAAGTCTTTGTCTTCGATGGCGATTGTCGCCTGCTTCATGTATTTAGAAATGCTATCAGTGGCTACAGGAATACGCTTAACGGCGTCGTAGTCCTGCCAGAGAACGGTCTGACCGGTACGATCGTAGTAGGTAATGCTACCGCCAAGGTTGTTGCCGGATATGTCTTTAATGTTAGGTAGATCTTTGCGGAAATATGCAAAAAGACCAACGAGCAAAATGAAACAGACCACGATGCCGATGCCGGCAATCTTGAGGGCCATAATGGCACCTTCGCGGCTGAACCAATACTGTGCAACGCGTTTAGGATGCAGACGGTAAAGAATACGCTTCCAGCGATTCTGCGGTAATGTGTTGAGATAAGCTGCGCGTCGACGTGCTTTATCATCGCGACGGGCACGGATGCGGTCACTTAGACTTTGATTTAGTTTGATAGTGTTACCACTTTTGGTGGTAAACGTACTCTTCCCAGGCCGACGACGCCCAGGACTTTTGCGGGGAGTATTCATCCGTTCTTTTTCGCTCCTACTGTGTGAGTTTTACTGCACTCTATTATAGACAAAAATGCTTGGTACACAACCGGTTCTAAACCTAAGTTATGCAGCAAAACTCCAGATAGGCTATACTGTTAAGTAATATGAAAATTCAAGACCCTATACGCCATCAATATCTCTATATGCGCTCGAAATAACGACACATAGAGCACTATTTGATGATTTAAAGGACAAAAATATGAGTGATATGACACTTTCAGAAGAACTACAATGGCGTGGTTTCGTAAACCAAACGACATTTAAAGATTTAAACGAACTTAATACCAAAGAGTGGACGTTTTACCACGGGTTTGACGCATCCGCTGATTCTCAAACAGTAGGAAACTTGGCGGCAATGATGTTTGACAAGGTGTTTTTGCGCCACGGTCATAAAGCAATTGTGCTTGCTGGCGGTGCTACAAGTTTGTTGGGCGACCCAGGCGGAAAAGACTCAGAACGTCCTCTGCAAAGCGAAGAGGCGATTGCGCACAATGTAGCATGCGCCGAAGCTCAGCTAAAAAAGATCTACAATGACCACGAGTTTAAACTCGTTAACAACATTGATTGGTTCAAAGAGATCAATGTCTTAACTTTTATGCGAGATGTCGGAAAGCACTTTAGTATGACTTCGCTTGTTCAGCGTGACTACATTGCCAAGCGTATGGGCGAAGGCGGCGCAGGTATTAGTTACACAGAATTTAGCTACACGCTCTTGCAGGGTTACGACTTTTTGCATCTTCACAAAGAGTACGGTGTTAATCTCCAGCTTGCTGGTGCAGACCAATGGGGTAACAGTATTTCCGGGGTTGATCTTATCCGACGTGCCACAGGCGACGAGACGCACATCATGACATTACCACTTGTTATTAATAAAGCGACTGGCAAGAAGTTTGGCAAATCAGAAGAAGGTGCTGTCTGGCTGGACGAAAAAAAGACCAGCGTCTTTAAGTTCTACCAGTTTTGGCTTAACTCTGACGACGAAGGCGTAGAAGGCTACCTCAAGATCTTTACCGAACTTGATAGAACGACTATCGAATCGGTAATGGCTGAGTTTAACGAGCATCGCCCAGGACGTGCGGCACAAAAGCGTTTAGCTTACGAAGTTACTAAAATTGTCCATGGTGACGCTAAAGCCGCATCTGCCAAAGCTGCAACAGAGTTGCTATTTGCTAAGGGCGAAGTTGAGCTTACGACAGATGTTGTCGAAGTGCTAAAAGATGAATTACCAACTTTCTCTACAAATAGCGATGAATCTCTAATTGAACTTACGGTACGCGCCGGTCTAGCCTCTTCCAAAACAGAAGCAACGCGATTTATTACAGATGGCGCGGTGTCTATAAACGGCAATAAGGCTACGGCTGCTTTGCCGGATGATCCGCACTATGCCGGTCTTAAAAAAGGTTTTAACCTCTTTAAGCGCGGTAAAAATAACTTCGTATTAGTGGAACAGCTATAAAAACTTGATATACTGGGGCAGATATGACTAAAGCAGCAACAAACTCTACAAACAATCAATCTAAGAAAAAAGCAGATCAATACAACGATCCAAGCCACAACTACCTCCGTTATTGGGATGGTCGTGACTACGAGCATGCTGCAGAGGAAATGGCACTTCGCCGTTTGCTCAAAGGCAAGCACTTTAAGACCGCAGCCGACATTGGTGGTGGTTATGGTCGCCTTTGCGTCTTCCTCGAAAAGTTTGCTGACAAAGTAACTTTAGCTGAGCCAAGTCAGCAACAGCTCGACATCGCTAAGGACTTCCTAAAGGGACACCCAGAAGTTGACCGCAAGCTTATGCAAGCCGACGACCTTAAGTTCGAAGACGGTAGCCTCGACCTTATCACTATGATTCGTGTCATGCACCACCTTCCAGATCCAAGCACCGAATTTAGTGAAATCTCACGCGTACTTTCTGACGAGGGTTATGCAATTATCGAAGTTGCAAACTACGCGCACGGTCGCAATCGCTTGAAGTTTGCACTTAAGGGCAAGAAGCTGCCAACCGATCCTGTAGACATTCGTTCTAAGGCACACCAAACAGAAGGTGAAATCGCGTTTGTTAACCACAACCCACACACTGTCATTAAGCAGTTGGCACACGCAGGCCTCAAGGTAGACCGCATCTTATCTGTTTCTAACTTGCGTAGTCCTGGTCTTAAGAAGATCATGCCAAAGAAGGCCATGCTTGCAATCGAAGGCATTTTGCAGCCAACATTGGCCAACTCATTCTTTGGGCCAAGCGTCTTCTTTATGGTTCGCAAAGCAAAATAGCGTAGTAGAATGGATAAAGAAGCGCAGGGTAGATTCCAGCGTGCCTTTGATGTGGTACGCGACTGCGGTGGGTATGTCGATGCAGACATAGCAAAAATTGAAAATGCAGAACTTACAGGTATGTCAGTTGAGGCTGATATTGACGGCAACGGCTCAGAGGTACTTACATATAAGCACTTCTACGAAAAGCCCAATACTCATGGGTCATGCGGTTTGTTTGGGCGCATCATCTTGCGCGAAGATACAACCGATAGAACATTTCTCCTTGACGCATATAGACACTCACAACGTGATGGCGATGCGTTTGACTATCGTCCAAAGATGGAGCCGGTACTGCCCGAAAATCTTTTCGTATTAGGACAAGTTGAAGTAGCATTAGGACGCATGATGCTACTCGAAGACGAGCAATAAATCGTATACTAGAGGGACATGAATAGGGATATAACTGAGGTTAAGGGTGTTGGACCAGAGATGGCGAAGAAATTCGCCATTCTTGGCGTGCATACCGTAAGCGACCTTATCGAGAACTTCCCAAGGCGGTATGAAGATTATTCTGCGGTTTCGTCTATTCATGATATTCATCCAGGCCCTGTTACTGTCGAGGCCGTGATTAAGCAGGCAAAAGGGCGGTACGTGCGCCGAGGTATGCATATTACCGAGGCAGTCGCTAGTGACGAAACAGATAGCATTAGGTTGATTTGGTTCAATCAGCCATATCGTGCTGCTGCGCTTAAGCCCGATCAGAAATACTTTATATCAGGTGAGTATCAGCTAAGCCACAATCGGTTCGCCATCATGAATCCAAGTGCTGAGCTTGTTAGTAACTTTCCGGTTAATACGGCCCGAATCATCCCAGTCTATCGTGAAACTAAGGGGCTAACGAGCACGCAAATTCGCAAGATTATTCGTGAAGTAACACCAGAAATGCTGAGTGCTCCCGAGACATTGCCACAGTGGCTGATAGACAAAGAAAAGCTTATTAGCCGTGGTGAAGCGCTCAAGACGATGCATTTTCCGGAGTCTAATGCCGCACTAGAGCTTGCGCGCAAACGTCTCGGTTTTGAAGAAGTATTTGCCTTAACGCTCGCAGCACTGCTCAACAAAAAAGAACTACTTGTCGATACGAGCGTGGCTATCCCATTTGACGAGAAATTGGCGCAACTTTTTACGAGTCATCTGCCATTTACGCTAACGGATGCCCAAAAGAAGGTTGTTTGGCATGTCTATAAGGATATGAACAAAACCCAACCAATGAATCGTCTTGTAGAGGGCGACGTGGGATCGGGTAAAACTGTTGTAGCCACGATGGCCGCACTAATGCCAATTGCTGAGGGCTTTCAGGTCGCTATTATGGCACCTACCGAACTTTTGGCCCGTCAGCACGCCGACACCGTGTTTAAATTGCTTGAACCGCTGAATATGCATAACAAGGTTGCTTTGCTTGTTGGTGGTATGGGTGCTGCTGAAAAAGAGCGAGTCTATGAGCATATTGCCGACGGTACGGCGCAATTTATTATCGGTACGCATGCTCTGATCCAAGAAAAAGTCGATATGCACAAACTTGGCCTGGTGGTTATCGACGAGCAGCATCGCTTTGGTGTCGAGCAGCGTAAGACACTCATGGCTAAAGCCGGCCACATGCCACACTTACTGAGCCTTACGGCAACGCCAATTCCACGCAGTTTGGCGCTAACTTTGTATGGCGAACTCGATATTTCGATCATTGATGTTAAACCCGCGGGTCGTCAGCCGATTATTACCAAAATCACCTCGCCGAATTCGCGCAAACAGCTCTATGCAGACATCGATAAAGAATTAGAGGCGGGTCGCCAAATGTTTGTTGTTTGTCCGCTTATATCGGAGTCGTCGAGTATTGAGGCTAATTCCGCTGAGCAGGTCTACGAAGACTTTACGACACGCGACTTTAAGCACCGCCGCATAGGATTGTTGCACGGCAAAATGAAACCACAAGAAAAGAACGACATCATGGAGCAATTCTCGCGCCATGAGCTCGATATTTTGGTATCTACCACAGTTATTGAAGTGGGTGTTGATGTGCCAAATGCCAGCGTCATGCTAATCGAGGCGGCCGATAGGTTTGGTTTGGCGCAAATCCATCAGCTTCGCGGTCGTGTTGGTCGTGGCCAACATCAAGGCTACTGCTATCTTATGATGAGCGATTCAAGCGCACCGCCAAAGCGCCTAGAAGCTCTGGAACGCTCGCATGACGGATTTAAGCTGGCTGAGCTCGATCTTGAATTGCGTGGCCCAGGTGCTATTTATGGCACAATGCAGCATGGCCAGCTTGACCTGCGAATTGCCAAATTAACAGATACGAAGCTGATTGCAAGCGCGCGCAATGCCGCTCATGCCTATATCGAAAAGAACGAAGATCTGGTACAATACGCAGAGTTATATGAGCGCGTCAAAAAGCTACGCGCTGTTACAAACCTTAACTAAATTTATGTATTCCGGAACGACACTAACTCCACTCTCTGGGCGATTGCTCGGAGCACATCAGAAAATTGATCGTTTAGCCCGTACGGCGTTACAGGCTAAATTAACTGCTCCTCAAGAATTTCCTTCTAAGCGAGCTATTTTGCATTTCGAAGGCATTAACGGTCCTGACGCTATCAAACGTAAGAGCCCAGCTAAAGACGAGCCATGGCATTACTTTGCACCATTCGATGAATCAGACAGGAAATTGCTTGATCTGATAAGCGATCACCATAGCCGGCTCGCCAAGGCCCTTCGCGATGAAGACAATGTCCGCGCTTCTTTTGAGGCAGCCTGGTTAGCACACGCTATTGTAGATGGTCTGACACCAGCGCATCATTATCCATATGAAGCAGAGTTAACTGAACTACGTGGTGGTGAGGGTATCGAGAGCCGCACAACTATCAAGCAGAAGCTCGTTATGCCTGGCGAAACCCGTCGCAAGCAGGTGAGTAACAACTGGAAAATGTGGGGTCCAAAAGGACTTTTAACTACTCATGGTCTATTTGAATGGGGTATCGCCGCAATTATTGTGCCGCTATCGGGTAATAGTCGCGTATTGGCACTTAAAGACTCAGACCTCGAAGAATTGACCGAACACGGCATACTCGAGCTCTTTAAGCGTAAAGCACGCGAAGTAGCAGCGCTCGGCATGTACGACGCGTACTACAAACAGGGGTGGACGCCCCAGCTGGCTCGCCAGGTCCGCCGCCAATTGACTCCAATTATCGTGCAGACGGTAACATTGGCCTGGTATTCTGCTGTCCTGGAAGCTCAAAAAGGGAAGAAATAATGCGAATTATTACCGGTAGCTTGCGTGGTCGAACCTTTAACTCGCCACATAGCCACCGCACACACCCCATGAGTGACAAAATTCGCGGGGCACTTTTTAATACGCTTGGCGACATCGACGGCCTAACAGTGCTTGACGCATTTGCTGGTAGCGGTGCATTAAGCTTCGAGGCAATCAGCCGCGGAGCCGCAAGCGCGGTAGCCGTTGAAAGTGATAGAGCCGCCCAGCGCGCAATTCTAGAAAACATCAACGCGCTTGATATCGCACAACACGTAAAACTTGTAAGTACTACCTCTGGAACCTGGCTAGAAGCGAATCCAGACGCCCGTTTTGACCTTGTATTGCTCGATCCACCTTACGATGATGTACAGCTTAGTATAGTGCAACGTCTGGCTAGCGCAGTGACCAAAGATGGCTTACTGGTACTCTCATGGCCTGGCGATCAGGAACTGCCAGAATTCGAAGAACTTACGCGTATCTCACAGCGTAGCTACGGTGATGCTCAATTAGCGTATTATCGCGCCTAGCGGTTGAATTTTTTGTTGAGCTCGGCGAGAGCGACCGCCGCTTCTTTAATTTGTAAGTAGCGTGCTGCAGGTGCGCAGTAGTAGCTGGCGTTAATCGCCCAGCCAAAGAGCGGCAGATACGCAACGAAGCCATTAAGCGTTTGGACGCCAATAAGACCCCAGATAGCACCTTTAAAGTTCTGCGAGTCAGCGGCACTGCGCCGTAGCGCTTCTTTTATGCTGCAATCGTGATCAGCCAAATAATACGGTGCGAGTAAATAGCGGCGAATCGCAAAAAAGAACGGCACAATTAGTAGAGCGAAGCTCACTGCAAAAATTACGACCAACGCGATCATAATACCGAGGTAACGCCAGAAGATGTGGAATCCATCACGCAAGGCAGCGTCTACCTCATAGAGTTTGCCAGCTGCACTGCGAATTTGTGTCATCATTAACGCTGGCATAGCCAGTATTGTCAGTAAGCCGCCAATACCCATGAGGGCCACGCCAATCCAAAACAATGCTGGTATGGTGCCGTGCATGCCACCACCGATATAGTCCAATATAGATCCAGCCACCAAAAAAATACTAGGGATTGCAAACAAGAGTACAAAAGTCCATATATTAGTGCCTAAGGCTTGGAGGCTCGAACGAAACAGCGTAAAGGCGCTTGGGAGCGGTGGCAGGGCGGTGGTCACATATGTCTTTTCGGTAGTTTTAGGCTCTTTCACTTTTGGTCTTCCTTACGTTTCATTTAAGTATAGCGTAAAAACTGCAATTTTATGCATGACAACAGGTACAGAGTTTAGTATAATCGACTGCATACCACGGGGATGTGGTGGAATTGGTAGACACGCATGCCTTAGGAGCATGTGCCGAAAGGCGTGAAGGTTCAAGTCCTTTCATCCCCACCAAAGAAAAGAGATCAGCGTCTGCTGGTCTTTTTTCTTTCTTGCCGGTTATACAGGACTTGACGAGAAATGAGCAAAAGCTCCAGCGAAGCTTTTGCCTCCAACAGAAAACAAGTCCTTTCATCCTTTATGGCTTGCACTTGCTGGGAGCATTTGTTATTTTCAGCTACAATGTTAATAGATATGCAATTGAAAAAAGACGAACTAGCTAGGCTTAAGCCAATTACATTCCCCAACAGCAAGGGGACGGGGCAGTTTATGCCTATAAAAAATACAAAAGGCAAATCCACGAAAGAAGTCATCAGTGAAATGAAGCGTATATCTAAGAAAGATGTCTTTTCGCCCAAAGATGACTGACGTTGAATCTGCTACTAAAGAGAATCAGCAGGATTCGCCAATATTTCTACTTGATAATAATGCCGTACAGGCAATCCTTAGTAAAGCCACTGCGCCATTAATGGAGCCATTGATACAAGAAATAAGTGAGATAGGCGGCGTGCTGGCTGTTTCGGATATCGTCCTCTATGAAGCACTTAAGGCCATTGTTTTTAAACAAGACAAAGTACAGCCAGTTGCTGAGTTTATAGATAACTTTCTCACTCGCTATCCAGTAGACGACAATGTCTTAATAGCTGCTGCACGAGTTCATGAAATGTATGGAAACGAGCAAGCCACTAAGAAGTTTAGGGACAAGTACTCAACGGAAGACATCATTATCGGAACTACCGCCATGCTTAGTGGCGCCTATGTAATTACGTCGGATTGCAATGATTTTCCTATGCCATTCTTCAAAGAGATTAATCGTCAGACTTTCTACTATGATGAAGGCGATAGGCGTAGGCATCTTATCGTTCATCTATTGCAACCCGACCAAGAGGTTATTACGAACGCAATTAATAAATTGACATCGACTTCAAAACCTAAAAAGAAAAAGCATCTCTAAGCTCGACATTTTTTGAGTTTTAATAGAAAACCACAAGCATATTCCGCTGTAAAAACCGCCACTAGTGGCGTATAATAAAACCCAAGGAATTAACTTGGTGTCACCCAGCCTAAAAACCATGAAACAGATACGAAATATCAGCAAGCGATTTGTCTTTGCTGTGCTTGGTATGGGCTTTATTCTGATGCCACTCTTGGCGATCATGCCACAGCAAAAAGCCGTTGCTGCGGGCGAAACATATACCTGGAGCGACTACCAGACGATTAACATTACAGGTGGCGATCTGGCTGGCTCAAAGCTGATCATGACGAACGATGTGTTCAACCCGAACAATAAGAACGATTTTGCTGGTACGGTTTCGTACAAGAATAAGCAATGTATTTTTAGTGCTAAGCTTAAAACTAACGGTAGCAATAGCGGTACCTACGAGATTAATCTTGCGCAGCAGCAGGCGTCAAAACCAGGTGATCCCGGTCTCTGTAGCCAAGACATTATGAAGAGCTTTAATAGTGACACCGTTGCAATTGGCGGCACTCGTCCGAGCGATGGTTCTACCGAGGAAACGGATGGTCAAAAGAAAGTCTACATTACTGTTCAATCGGCAAAGTCTGCGGCTGATTCGCCAGGTTCAGTAAGCGTCACGATCAAGAACGAAGCCGGCGACAAAGTTGTAGATGGTCCTACGACGGCTACACAATCGGTGCCTGGCTGGGAGAATGACAGTACGCCTGCAAAAGATCGCGCAGTAGAATATGACGCTGATTTTTCACTCGATCCGGGCAATTACCAAGTTTGTATCGATAACCTCCTTAACACCTGTTACAAAATAACCAAGGAAAAGTATAAGCCAGCGAACTTTACCTTTGGTGATACCATTACCGACCAGGCCATTAATGTCACTATCGATATCTCTTATCGCGATGCCGCCAATAAGACGCGTACTTTTGGCCCAGTAGACATTACGAGACAGAATGGGGACGGCAGTGGCTCGACAACCACGATTTCCAGCGATTCGGTTACTCACGAACCGACTCCAGATCAGTTAGACTCTACCGCATACGCCGACATCGAGACCTGGCTGCACGGTACGTTTAATAGCGTACCCGCTGGCAAATACAAAATTTGCGTGCCAAATATTGAGGAGTGTAAGGAAGTTACCAAAGTAGAGGGCGAAACACTCGAAGTAACGTTCTCTACTGCTAAAGCTACTGAGCTTACAACCGGTTACGATGCCGAAAATGGCAACGCTTGTCCAAAGCAAGTTAAGTCTTGGGGACTACAGTTTGTGGCTTGTCCGCTCTTTTCGGCAGCAGATACTGCCATTAATAAGCTCGAAGACTTCATAACGGGCATGCTAACTACCGATACTGAGGGTATTTTCGGCAGCAGTACTACCGACGGCAATTTGCAGCAAAGTGATACGTCTAAGGCCTATTACGCCTCATGGAATTCATTCCGCATTCTAGCTATCGCGCTTATTACGATTGTCGGCGTTGTTATGATTGTGAGCGAAGCGATTGGCTTGGCTATTTTTGACGCGTATACAATACGCAAGATCTTGCCACGCTTGCTGATTGCCATGATCCTAATATCTGTTTCGTGGTGGGCTATGAAAGAGATCGTCCAGTTCTTTAACAATATAACGATCTGGGTCGGCAGCCTTATTCAGTATCCGTTTAGATCTTTTGACGAGAGCGGCGGTAGCGCTTGGACAATCGTGGGACAGTGGTCGGCCATTTTGGCTGCAACTGTTGCACTGGGACCATTTGGTATCTTGAGTTACGCAGGAACTATCTTTCTTGCGCTCATGGTAGCGGCTCTGACATTGATTGCGCGACGCATGCTTGTTATCTTGGCTATTATTGGTGCGCCATTCTTTATCGCGACGTTCGTAGCACCTAACACCGAAAAACTTGGTAAATTCTGGCGCGATGGGTTTATTGGCATGATGCTTATGGGGCCGGTATTTACTGGAATGGTCTCACTCGGTCGCGTTTTGTCAGAAGTCTCTCACGACAGTGATCCATTTGGCATTATCTCATTAGCTTGTTTGATTGTTCCCGTACTGGCGATACCAATTGTGTTTGCCAAGCTTGGCGGTGGTGCCGCTGCGCTCGTTGGCTTTATGAACGATAAGAGCCGTGGTGGTTTCGACCGCCTCAAAAATTACCGTACTGGCCAGGTCCAGCAACGTGGCGAACGAGCCAAGAACGGTAACCTCTTTGGCAATGGCCTTATCCGTGGCGGTGCTGCCGAAAAACTCAACAAGTTTACGTTTGGTGGTAGCAGTATGATGAGTGGTGACTTTAAACACGGCAACATACTTACAAAGTCTGGCCGTGCACAAAACGCAGCTGCACTCACGCAGCGCAGAGCTATCCTCGGTGCTGGATATTCTAAATCACCCGAAGGATCTGTCGGCCACCATAATGATGGTATGAACCGTGCTTTAACGTATGCTAGTGAGCAAGATGCACGTGCAAACATGGTCCAAGACTATGACATGTATACCGAACAGGCTGGTGGTGACTACATTAAGAACGCTGACGGTACCTTTAGCTATGCAGGCGAAGGGGCTGGTACGCATGCAGCAGATACAGCAGGTATGGATCGCGCCATTAAGGCAGCTAAAGCAAATGGTGGCTTTGGCGAAGCTCGCCGTTACCAAGCTGCGCTTAACTTAGCCATGAGCCAGCACGGCTATGACAACCTAAGACAGGTCGTCCAGACAATTAGTCGTGTTGCTGATGGCAATGCTGCTACGGCCGGTGCACTAGCTGGTACCATCAACAATACGACTAAGAAGATTGGCATTCATGCGCACGCTATTGGTGTCGGTGGCTATGTTGGTCCAAATGGTCTTGTTACTAAGCAAATGGCCGCTAATGCTGGTCGTGGTCCTGGCCCATCAGATGCAGATTACCGCAAAGCATCTATTGATGCGCTTGAGGGTGTCGATATGGCAACCTTTGTCCGCAACGATCCGCACAGTGTCTCAAACGTTACCAAAGATCTATACGACAGTATTGTTGCATCAAATTCAGCAGCGCAGAGTGCTACAAATGAGACCGACCGCCAGAAGGCAGAGCGCGATGTCGCACGTTACACGACGCTACTTACTCAGATCCAAAATACTGCGAGATACTCGTCTAACAAGAATATCCAGACAGTTCACGACAACACGGTTGGAGCCGATGCTGCTGGCTTGATTGCTCAGGCACGTCGTGATTCAACGCCGCCTCAGCCGCAGCACCAAACTGTTATAACTCGTGGGACTGACGCGGACGGTAATGTCCAGCTTGTCCAGAACACGACAACAACTCAAGGCCGCGCGCCAAAGCCACATATGCAAGAGGAATCCGAGATCTACGTTCAGCCGCGACCAAACAATCGCAGCAATAACAGAGACAAATTTGGTCCTCCTGTATAAAACATGTGATATAATAAAAACAATGAATCGACAAATGCACCTATCTCATAGCCATATCCTGCCGGCATAACTCGGTTGCTTTGTTTGCATGATCAATAAAAGTGCCGGGTTATTCCGGCGCTTTCTCTTTAGTATTGCTGCCAAACAGAGAAGAATTAGTACTACCAACCGAAAATGAAGTAAAATAGGAAGAACATGAAACTATCGACTCAACCATACAAAGGGGCACGTGACTTCTACCCCGAAGACAAACGTTTGCAAAAATATATGTTCAACACTATGCGTAAGGTGGTTGAACGTTACGGTTATGAAGAATATGATGCACCAGTTTTGGAACCAATCGAGATGTATCTCGCTAAGT
The DNA here is from genome assembly GCA_964654135.1 of uncultured Candidatus Saccharibacteria bacterium. Classification (GTDB taxonomy): domain Bacteria; phylum Patescibacteriota; class Saccharimonadia; order Saccharimonadales; family UBA4665; genus CAMLQK01. The sequence continues at coordinate 14,523 of CAZZHV010000009.1, read as the reverse complement.
CGGGCGAAGAGATCGTTCACGAGCAGACATACGTTTTTGAAGACCGCGGTGGCCGTACGGTAACTATCCGTCCAGAAATGACCCCAACAGTTTCTCGTATGGTAGCTGCAAAGCGTCAAGAGCTTGCATACCCGCTCCGCTGGTACTCAATTCCAAACTTGTGGCGCTATGAACGCCCGCAGCGTGGTCGCTTGCGCGAACACTGGCAGCTAAACGTTGACGTGTTCGGTCTTGCCGACATGACAGCCGAAGCCGAAGTTATTCAGGCTGCAGACGCTATTCTCAAGGCATTTGGTGCCACTCACGACATGTACAGCATTAAGCTCAACAGTCGTAAATTGATGGATTACATCATGCACGAATATCTTGGTCTCGATGAGACGCAAACACACATAGTTGTGAAGCTTATTGATCGTATGCACAAGATGCCAGCTGAGACATTTGCTGCCGAGATTGACGCCGTCTTTACGCCTACGCAGCGTGACGAAGGTGCGAGCAACAAGCTGCTCGGCCTCCTTAAGATTAAGCAGATCACACATCTACCTGAGGTGATTCGCAAGCACCAATCAATTACGGAACTCAAAAAACTTATAGAAGTACTCGAAGGCGGTCGCATAACGAACGCAGTCTTTGATATTACCTTGATGCGTGGCTTTGACTACTACACGGATATTGTCTTTGAGGTATTCGACAAGCACACCGAGAACAATCGTTCTATGTTTGGCGGTGGTCGCTATGATGGCCTGGTTGGTCTCTTTGGCGTTGAGCCAGTTCCAACAGTTGGCTTTGGCATGGGTGACGTAACGCTTCAGAACTTCCTCGAGGCGCACGACTTACTACCTAAACTCCGTCCCGAAACTGACGTCTACGTGGTATTGATCGGTGACGTATACGATAAAGCTCAGAAAATTATTGCTGAACTGCGTGACATGGGTGCAAACGTCGCAGTAGACACAACTGGCCGCAAAATGGACAAGCAGATCAAAACTGCAGTCAAAAAAGGCATACACTATGCTATGTTTATCGGCGAAAAGGAAATTAAGGAAGAGCTCTATGTGGTTCGCAACTTGATGACCAGTGTTGAAGAGACTCATAGTGCTTCGCGTATCGTTAGTATTGTCAAAGATTGGCGCGACGAAGACTTCTAAGCTGCTCACTCTGGCAAAACGAGCCACTATCTGTTACAGTTGGTAACTATGCAAGTGACTCAAAAAAATCTATCAGACACCAACGTGCAACTTACTATTGCGGCTGACGCTACTATGCTCAACGCTGCCAAGGAAGAAGCACTCAATCATATCGCTAAAAGCGTTAAGCTTCAGGGCTTCCGCCAAGGCAAAGCACCTCTCGCTCTCGTAGAGAAGAGCGCTGATCCAACTGCATTGCAGTCAGAATTTCTCGACATTGCAATGAACCAGCTCTACGTTGCAGCTTTGGACGAGCAAAAGCTTCGTCCTGTTGCGCAGCCAAAAGTTAACGTTAAAAAGTTTGTACCATTTGACGCGCTCGAACTCGAAATTGAAGTAGAAGTTGTTGGCGCTATTACGCTCGCTGACTACAAGAAGATTAAGCTCGAAAAACCTGCAATTTCTATTACAGCCAAGGATGTTGACGAAGTTATCGCTAACCTCCAGACCCGCGAAGCCGAAAAAGTTGACGTTGAACGTGCAGCTAAAGATGGCGACGAAGTTACTTTGGACTTTAAGGGCGTTGATGCTGAAACTAAAGAAGCTATCCAGGGCGCTGACGGCAAAGACTACCCCCTCGTACTTGGTAGCAACACCTTTATTCCTGGTTTCGAACCTGAAGTAACCGGTCTTAAAGCTGGCGAAGAAAAGACTTTTGATATCACTTTCCCTAAAGACTACGGTGTAGCAACATTGCAGAGCCGCAAGGTAACCTTTACGATTACCATCAAGAGCGTTAAGGAAGTCCAAAAGGCCAAGCTTGACGAAGCATTTGCAGCTAAAGTCGGTCCATTCAAGACCGTCGAAGAGCTCAAGGCTGATGTTAAGAAGCAACTCGAAAGCGAAAAAGAATACCAGAACGACCGCGAATTCGTAGACAACTTGGTACTCAAGATTGCAGAAGAATCTACAGTTGCCATTCCAGCTGTGCTTGTCGAAGAACAAATCGACCGCATGGAACAAGAAGAACGCCAGAACCTTATGTACCGTGGTGAAACATGGCAGGAACACCTCGAACGCGAAGGTGTAACTGACGAAGAACACCGTGAGCGCATGAAGGGCGATGCCCAACTTCGCGTTAAGGCTGGTTTGGTACTTGCCGAAATCGCTGAAGCCGAAAAGGTTGTGGTAACTCCTGAAGAGCTCGAAATTCGCATGCAACTCCTTAAGGGTCAATACCCAGACCCACAAATGCAAGCTGAACTCGACAAGCCAGAAGCGCGTCGCGACATTGCTTCACGCATGGTAAGCGAGAAGACCATCGCTATTCTTAAGGAATATGTTGGTGCAGCTAAGCCAGCAACAGCTGCTAAGAAAGCTCCTGCTAAAAAGCCAGCAGCCAAGAAGACTGACAAATAGTTAGGTATCTAAAAGAAAAACACTCCTCAATATATGGGGAGTGTTTTTATATATAAGACTGGTGAGTGACAAGTAGACGACAGAGAGGAGGGAGATTTGACGGCAGAGCCATCAATGTTCTCTGCCGTCTACCGGTCAGCTCACGTTGTGGTCTTGCGATGGTTGTGTCAGTGGTCGTAGGGGACGCGCGGACCGATCGGACCGGAAGATCCGTTGTCCAGCGCGGACCGCCAGGCCTCGAACATGCGCTGTGGGTTAGTGCTCCAGCTGATGCGGAGGACGACTTCGTTCATGTCGACTTCCAAGATCGTCGCAGCCGGGTTTCCAGCGCGCATGATCTCGCAGGCCAGGTCTCGAATGTCCTTGATGGGTTTGAAGCCGTAGGCCCACGGGCTGACGAAGACCTTGAAGTGGTGCGGGGCCATGTAGCCGAGGTCGGCCATGACGCAGGTTCCGCGCCTCTGGACGGTGATGAAATACCTGGTGATCCACTCGGCACGCGCCAGCCACAGTGCGTCTGTGGGGTCGGGGGCGTCCTTGTAGGACAGTACCGGCGGCAGTCCTTGCTGCAAGCGAAGTGCGCCGTTGTTGACCACGCCGATGAACGCCTGTGTGTCGTCCAGTCCGAGTGCTCGTCGAGTCTCGCGGATGTCACCCAGGGGCGGGGTACCAGTCATGATTTCTCACTTCCTGTGTGTCTACTTGTCGGGTGTACGATCTGTGGTTACAAATCAAAGTAACTGTACAATAAAATAGACTCAAAAGCAAAAATAACCGTAGGTGCATGCGAAGCCCCCAGAGGTAATTGGTTAGGTTTAGCACTCTTGACCTTTGAGTGCTAATCCCATATTATGGTAGAGAAACGTTAGCAAATGAGGAGTATACGATGCCATTAGTTCCAACCGTTATCGAGTCAGATGGCCGTGTCGAGCGAGCCTACGATATCTACAGCCGTCTTTTAAAAGACCGCATTATTTTCTTGGGTGAAGATGTTAACCCGCAAACAGCAAACTTAATTGTGGCGCAGCTTTTGTTCCTACAATCAGAAGACGCTAAAAAGGACATTTACTTCTACATTAACAGTCCTGGTGGCGCGGTATACGATGGTATGGCTATTTATGACACTATGCAGTACGTTACCAACGATATCCAAACAGTCGGTATCGGCATGCAAGCTTCTATGGGTTCATTCTTATTGAGCTCAGGCACTAAAGGCAAGCGCTTCTTGCTTCCAACCTCGACCGTTATGATCCACCAACCATCAAGTGGCACTCGCGGTAAGCTTACTGACCAAGAGAACGACCTTAAGGAAGCTCTCCGCCTTAAGCAAGTCATGGAAGAGATCATGGCTAAAAACACTGGTAAGACTGTCGAAGAGATTCACAAGGACTGGGAACGCGATAAGTGGCTGTCAGCTGAAGAAGCTAAAGCATATGGTATCGTAGACGGAATTATTACCTCTCCGCCAAGACCTGCGAAATAGTTTATATCTAGAGTGTAAACAAATTACTTGCATAGATGCGTGTGTGTCGGTACAGTCTAGCTATGTCATATGGTTTAATCGAACGCACCCCAACAGCAACATATCAGAATGCAACAAGCACTCATGATTATGTCGAATTTAAAGAATTAAACCTACGAGGCCAGTCTGCTTATAACCCAGCAGTATCTGGCCTCGCTGCATTTATGCGTGAATACGGCAAGACTCACGAAGGCGCAGAATCAATTGCATTGGACCTTGTTCGATCAAATGATCGGCACTTTGCAGCAACAGATGCCTATGGTCTCAATACCGGCAGAGTATTTGCACACGGTTCTACAACGAGCCTCGACGAAGTAGTCTTTGCTCATAATATTACTACGCCAGATAGGTCACTAAGAGGTGAGTATCTTCGCACAGCTGCAGGACTCCTCTATTGCGCACTTCAGGATGAAACACAATCTGACCGCCCATTAATTGCCAGCGTCACACACGAAGATGAGCAAGAGTTTTATCTTGAGCTTGGCATGAATGTATACCAGGATGTTAACAGCTTGACGGCGACCGCTGGCTCACTTACGAGTGTTTATCATGCGCTGGGACGTGTGTATGAACTGGCTGACGAAATGCGAGCAGCCTAGTTTGCATTACGCTACTGTATAAAATACTTGACATTTGACCCTATCTTAAGGATAATTCTATCTTAAGAAGTAGTGTAAGTTGGGAAGTGGAAAGACGTTGAGACGCGTTGCCCGCCAAAAACATCTAACTTAGGAAACCTTCGCGCGATAAAATTAACATAACAATCAGTCAGCTCTATTCTTCATGGCATGGATAGAGGTTCTTTTTGTCTCGCACAGCTGTAGAGACAAGAGAGCTAATAAAGAAGGGGAAGTGTTATAGTGGCTAAAAGCGCTAAAACTACATCTGACGACGGCATGCGCGTGTATTTCACCACGCGTGATGACGCTGTTGAGCTGGATGACCTTGGTGGTCACCAAAATAAATCATTCCAGTGGTTTGTGACTGAGGGTTTGGGCGAATTACTTGCCGAAATCAGTCCGATTGACGACTACACTGGTGCTAAATTATCATTGCGCTTCAAAGGTTACCACTTTGAAGACCCTAAGATGACAGAAGCTGACGCTCGCGAGAACAACGTTTCTTACGAAGCGCCTCTTAAGGCAGTCGTTGAACTTACCAATAAAGTTACCGGTGAAGTCAAAGAACAGGAAATCTACCTCGGTGATTACCCATGGATGACTAAGCGCGGTACTTTTGTGATTAACGGCGCAGAACGTGTTGTTGTGTCACAGCTTATCCGTTCTAGCGGTGTATTCTTCACCTCTGATCAGCACGGTGCAACTAACCTCTACGGTGCCAAGGTTATCCCTGGTCGTGGTGCATGGTTAGAATTCGAAACCGCTGCTAATGGTGCTATTTATGTTAAGATCGACCGCAAGCGTAAGATCCCAGTAACAACTTTGCTTCGTGCACTCGGTATGACCGAAAACGCGATGAAAGAAGCTTTCAAGGCTACTGATACTGGCGCATCTAGCCACTTGCAGGTCACTTTGGACAAGGACACTACTCGTGGTCAGAGCGACGCACTTATCGAAGTGTACCGTCGTTTGCGTCCAGGTGACTTGGCTACTGTTGATAACGCAAAGAGCCTTGTTGAGAACATGTTCTACAACTTCAAGCGCTTTGACTTTAGCCGCGTTGGTCGCTACAAGATCAACAAGCGTCTCAACCTCGACGTGCCAAACACAGTTGAAAACCGTGTTATGCGCATCGAAGACCTCGTTGCTATCATCAACGAGCTTATTCGTCTCAACAATTCGCAGGAACCTGCTGATGACATCGACTCATTGGCAAACCGCCGCGTTAAATTGGTAGGTGAACTTGTTCAGCGCCAATTCCGCATCGGTCTCCTCCGCATGGAACGAAACACTAAAGACCGTATGTCTATGAGTGAAATTGAATCAGTAACTCCTGGCCAGCTTATTAACGCTCGTCCAATTGTTGCTGCTGTACGCGAATTCTTCGCAAGCTCTCAGCTTTCACAGTTCATGGACCAAATTAACCCACTCTCAGAGCTCGCTCACAAGCGCCGCCTGAGCTCAATGGGTCCTGGTGGTCTTTCACGCGAACGCGCCGGTCTTGACGTCCGTGACGCGCACGCAACTCACTATGGCCGTATCTGTGCCGTAGAAACCCCAGAAGGTGCCAACATTGGTTTGGTGCTTAACCTCGCTAACTACGCTCGCATTAACGACTATGGTTTCATCGAAGCTCCTTACCGCAAGGTAGTTGAAGGCAAGGTTACCGACGAAGTTGTATACCTTGACGCTTTCGAAGAAGAAGTTGCTGTTATTGCTGGTGCTGGTGCCGAACTTGACGACAAGGGCCACTTTGTACACGAGCGCGTTAGTGCCCGCTACCGCCTTAAGTCAGGTGAAGTTGACGCCAGTGACATTACGCACATGGACGCAGCTCGTAACGAGATCATCGGTTCATCTGCAGGTTTGATTCCATTTATCGAAAAGAACTACGTGTACCGCTCACTCATGGGTAGTAACCAGCAACGTCAGGCTGTACCTCTTATTCAGCCTAAGTCTCCTATTGTTGGTACTGGCCTCGAAAAGGCTGCTGCACACAACACAGGTCAGGTTATTCTGGCTGAAGCAGACGGTGAAGTTATCAAGGCAACTGGTAAAGAAGTAGTCGTAAAATACGCAGAAGGCTCTGTTGTTTACGAACCACAGCACTTTATCCGTTCTAACGAAGGAACTAGCATCAACCAAAAGGTTGTTGTTACTACTGGTGACAAAGTTGCTAAGGGTGACGTTCTTGTTGAAGGTATGTCAATCCAAGGCGGTGAACTTGCTCTCGGTAAAGACCTTATCGCAGCATTTATGCCATGGAGCGGTTACAACTTCGAAGACGCGATCATCATTAGTCGCAAGCTCGTAGAAGACGACACACTTACCTCAGTACACATCGTTGACTTCATGATTGAAGTTCGCGAAACCAAGCTGGGACCAGAAATCGTTACCCGCGACATCCCTAACGTATCCGAAGACGCACTTCGCCACCTCGATGACGACGGTATCGTCCGCATCGGTGCAGAAGTACACCCTGGTGACATCCTTGTAGGTAAGATTACCCCTAAGGGTGAACAGGAACTTAGCTCTGAAGAGCGCCTTCTCCGCGCTATCTTTGGTGAAAAGGCTAAGGAAGTTCGTGATACTTCACAGCGCATGAGCAACGGTAAGCACGGTAAAGTCGTTGGGGTTAAGGTGTTCTCACGTGAGAACGGCCACGAACTCAAGGCTGGTGTGCTTATGCAGATCCAGGTCTTTGTTGCACAAATGCGTAAGATCTCTGTAGGTGACAAGTTGGGTGGTCGTCACGGTAACAAGGGTGTTATCGCTCGTATCCTCCCAGAAGAAGACATGCCATTTATGGAAGACGGCCGTCCTGTGGACATCATTTTGAACCCACTCGGTGTGCCATCACGTATGAACCTCGGTCAGCTCTTTGAGACTCACCTTGGTATGGCAGCTCGTGCTCTTGGCATCAAGGTTGCAAGTCCATCATTCAACGGTGTTCCAGCAGAAAAGATCCAAGAACTCTTGGCTGAATCCGGCTTCCCAGAAGACGGTAAACAGCAATTGTTTGACGGCCGTACTGGTGAAGCATTCAAGGAACGTACTACCGTTGGTAGCATGTACATGATTAAGCTAAACCACATGGTTGCCGACAAGATCCACGCCCGTTCTACTGGTCCTTACACTATGGTGACTCAACAGCCACTTGGTGGTAAGGCGCAAAACGGTGGTCAGCGCTTCGGTGAAATGGAAGTATGGGCTCTTGAAGCTTACGGTGCTGCAAGCACACTTCAAGAAATGCTCACCATCAAGTCCGACGACGTATACGGCCGTTCTAAGGCATACGAATCAATCATTAAGAAGACCGAAATTGTTGGTCCAAAGGTACCTGAATCATTCAACGTGCTTGTTAAGGAACTCCAGGGTCTTGGTCTTAAGGTTGACCTCGTACATTCAAACAAGGTAGTCGACGCAGAGCACGTGCTCGCAACGAATGTTCGCGAAGAAGGTGAAAACCAATCTGTAGTAGAAGTTCCTGCACCACTTGCATCTGATGTAGACGTAACCGAAGACGCCGCAACTATTGATGAATTCATGGTTATGGAAGAATCTGAAGACGACATGGCTAGTGTTGTTGCCGCAACCAGCGACGACGATGCTACTGATGAAAACAACGATAAGGAGGTAGCGTAATGCGACGTTATAGTTCAAGCATGAGCATTTCGACATTTGATGCAGTACGCTTAGCTGTAGCAAATGCATCTGATATCCTCGAGTGGAGTTACGGTGAAGTAACAAAGCCAGAGACTATCAACTACCGCACCCAGAAGCCAGAACGCGACGGTCTGTTCTGTGAACGTATCTTTGGTCCAGTAAAGGACATTAACCCACACGACGCTAAGTACAAGGGCGTTCGCTCTCGCGAAGCCGCTGTCGACAAGAACGGTGAATTGGTTACCAAGAGCATCGTTCGTCGTGAGCGTATGGGTCACATTAGCCTTGCTGTTCCTGTGGCACACATTTGGTTCCTCCGCGGTACTCCATCAGCAATTGGCTTGCTCCTTGGCGTTACTGTTAAGAACCTCGAACGTGTTGCTTATTTCGCTAGCTACATCATCAAACATGTTGATGTAGAAAAGCGCGACCAGCTCCGCACCGACAAAGAAGCTGAATTTGCTGCTGCAAAAGAAGCTATCAAGCTTCGCTACGAAGCTGAATCAAAGAAAGACGACGCAAACATCAAGGCTCTCGCAGAAATGCAGACCAAAGAGATGAATGACGTCGACAAAGAGTGGGAAATCTTCAAAGCACAAGTCGAAAGCCTCGAAAAGCTCGCGCTTATCGGCGAAGTTGACTACCGCAACCTTCCAGACGACCTCCACGCCATCGTTCGTGTAGGCATGGGTGGTGCAGCATTGAAGGACCTTCTCGACGAAATTGACCTTTCGACACTCATCGCACAGCTAACTGCTGAGTCTGAAGAAGCTAAGGGTCAGCGCAAGAAGAAGCTTATGAAGCGTCTTCGCCTGCTCGAAAGCATGCAGCGCGCTGGTATCGAACCGGGTTCAATGTGTGTATCAGTATTGCCAGTTATTCCTCCAGATCTACGCCCAATGGTGCAGCTTACTGGTGGTCGCTTTGCAACCTCTGACCTCAACGACCTCTACCGCCGCGTTATCAACCGCAACAACCGTCTTAAGAAGCTTATTGAGCTCAACGCTCCAGAAGTTATCCGCCGCAACGAGCAGCGTATGCTTCAGGAAGCCGTTGACGCTTTGATTGACAACAACAGCGCACGCTCAGGTCGCGCAGTTGCAGCAACTGGCCAACGCCGTCGCCTCAAGAGCTTGTCTGACATGCTCAAGGGTAAGCAGGGCCGTTTCCGCCAGAACCTTCTTGGTAAGCGCGTTGACTACTCTGGTCGTTCAGTAATTGTTGCTGGTCCAGAACTCAAGATCAACCAGTGTGGTTTGCCTAAGATGATGGCGCTTGAACTCTTCAAGCCATTCGTAATTGGTGAACTTATCGCTCGTGAGCAAGCGCACAACATCCGTTCTGCAACTCGCATGATTGAAACTGGTGAAACTGCAGTATGGGACGCCCTTGACGAAGTCATTAAGGGCAAGTACGTTCTCTTGAACCGTGCTCCATCATTGCACCGTCTTTCAATCCAGGCTTTCCAGCCAGTATTGATCGAAGGTCGTGCTATTCAGTTGCACCCGCTCGTATGTAAAGGTTTCAACGCCGACTTCGATGGTGACCAGATGGCTGTTCACTTGCCACTTTCTGATGAAGCTCAGGCTGAAGCCCGCGACATCATGGCTGCGAACAAGAACCTTCTTAAGCCAGCTGACGGTACTCCAATCTTGCACATTGAGCAGGACATGGTACTTGGTTGTTACTACCTTACGTACGACCGCCCAAGTATCTCAAAGGAAGTTAAGCCGTACACAAGCCTTAACGAAGCCCTTATGGCATTTGACGCTGGTGTTATCAAGCTCCAGAGCTACGTACGCTTGCCATTCCGCGGCGAAGTTCGCAAAACTACTCTTGGCCGCATCCTCTTTAACGAAACCTTCCCAGAAGACTTCGAATTCCAGGATGAACCAATGACCAAGAAGAAGTTACAGAAGGTTATGGCTGCCATCTACCAGAAGTACGGCCAGGCTACTACAGCTGAAATCGCTGACGAACTTAAGGATCTCGGTTTCCATTACGCTACCCTCTCAGGTATCTCAATGGGTATGGGTGACTTTAGTCCAATCGAAGGCATGGGCGACGTTATCAACGGTGGTGAAGAACGTGGTGCCGCTATCTCTGATCAGTACGAACAAGGTTTCATTACCGAAGAAGAACGTTACCGTCTTACCGTTGAAAACTGGACCAAGATTGACAACCGTGTCCAGGAACTCTTGGCAGAACAAATGGTTGGTCAGGAAAGTTCAATGTCTATCGCGATCACCTCTGGTGCTCGTGGTAACATCTCTCAGATGAAGATGTGTGTTGGTATGCTTGGTGTGTTCTCTGATGCTTCAGGTCACGCTATTGAGCTTCCAATTAAGTCTGGTTACATCGAAGGTTTGAACCCACTCGAATACTTTACCGGTACTCGTGGTACTCGTAAGGCGCTTATCGACATCGCCCTCAAGACTGCCGATGCTGGTTACCTTACTCGTCGTCTCGTTGACGTTGCTCAGGACGTATTCACAATTGTCGCTGAAGACAATGAAGAACTTGATCCTGGTTTCACCATGATGCGCAGCGATGCAGCAGAAATTGGTGTTTCATATGCAACTCGCCTCGAAGGTCGTTATGCAGCCGCCGAAGTTAAGGGCTACATTAAGCGCGGTGAATTGTTCACTAAGCAAATCGCTGAAAAGATTGAAGCTGACGAAAAGATCGATGGCGTTAAGATTATGTCCGTACTTAGTGCTACATCTGTGCACGGTGTACCTCAGAAGTCTTACGGTGTTGACCCAGCAACTGGCCTTATGGTCGCTGGCCACCACCCAATCGGTGTTATCGCTGCTCAGTCAATCGGTGAGCCTGGTACACAGCTTTCACTCGACTCTAAGCACCGTTCTGGTGCCGTATTGGCCGACGACACCGCACAGGGCCTAAGCCGTATCGAAGAGTTGTTCGAAGTTCGCTCTCCAAAGGGTATGGCATACCTCACTGACATCGCTGGTGTTGCAAACACTTGGGAAGAAGGTGACCACTACGTGGTACAGGTAACTGCTAACAACCAAGAAAGCGTTACGTACGAACTCGGTGACCGCAAGGCTAAGGTTAAGACTGGCACTGAAGTAGCTATCGGCGATGTTATCGCTGAGCTCGAAGACAAGTCTGAACCACTTGTAGCACCAATGGCCGGTAAGGTTGACGTATCCGACAAGGCTATCGTTATCACTCCAGCTGGCCAAAGCGTTGTACGCTACGAAATCCCTGGCTTCAAGCAACTGCAAGTCAAGGACGGTGACGCTGTTGTTGCCGGTCAGCGTTTGACCAACGGTTCTATCAACCTCCAAGAGCTCATGCGCTTGCAGGGTGTTGAATCAACACAGCGTTACATCATGAACGAAATCCTCCGCATCTTTGCCGGTCAGGGTCAGAACGTATCTGACAAGCACCTTGAAATCATCGTGCGCCAGATGTTCAGCCGTGTCCAAATCGAAGAGGCAAGCGACACAGAATTCGTTACAGGTGATGTTGTAAGTAAGCTCGCAGTTGTTGAAGCTAACGACGCACTTACCAAGGAAGGTAAGACGCCTGCAGTTTACAACCAGCTCTTGCTTGGTATTACCAAGGCATCTTTGAGCACCGACTCGTTCTTGAGTGCTGCATCATTCCAGGACACTACTCGTGTCTTGATCGCAGCTGCTACAAGCGGTCGCATCGACAAGCTGCACGGTCTTAAAGAAAACGTTATCTTGGGTCGCAAGATCCCAGTCGGTACTGGCTACAGCAGCCACGTCGATAGCGATGACGAAGACGACCTCAAGGCTGACGTCGAAATTATCGACAACAGCGACGTTGCGCTTACTGCTTAAATCTGTTACAGTAAATAAGTTATAAAAATCTGAGCTGGGAATATACAGAATGGTGCCCGTTGGCACGGGTGCCATTCTCCCTTGGCGGAGATTAAGGAGATAATACATGCCAACAATTAACCAATTGGTACGCAAACCTCGTACCAAGGCCGTGACTAAATCAAAGTCACCAGCTCTTATGAAGGTTGTTAACAACCTCAAGACTAAGAGTTACGAAAAGCCATCACCATTTAAGCGTGGTGTTTGTGTCAAGGTAACTACCAAGACACCAAAAAAGCCTAACTCAGCTTTGCGTAAGGTTGCACGTGTGCGCCTTGGCAACGGCCAAGAAGTTTGGGCTTACATCGGTGGTGAAGGCCACAACTTGCAGGAACACGCCGTAGTACTCGTACGCGGTGGTCGTGTAAAGGACCTTCCTGGTGTGCGCTACCACATCGTTCGTGGTGCACTCGACCTTCAGGGTGTAGCTAATCGTAAGCAAGGCCGTTCTAAGTACGGTGCGAAGAAGGAGAGCAAGTAATGCCACGTAAAAAAACCAAAGCATTAGTTCGCGATATCCAACCTGATCGCCAGTACAACAGCGTACAGCTCCAGCGTGTTATCAACCGCGTTATGCGCGATGGTAAGAAGCAACTTGCTGAACGCCTCGTTTACGAAGGTCTCGAAAAGGCTGCCGAAAAGCTTAAAGTTGAAAACCCACTCGAAGTTTTCGAAACTGCAATCAAGAACATCCAACCTCACCTCGAGACTCGTTCTCGCCGTGTTGGTGGTGCAAACTACCAGATTCCTTTCGAAGTTAAAGGCCAACGCCAGCAGCACCTTACCACTATGTGGTTCGTTTCTGCAGCTCGTTCTCGCAAGGGTATGAGCATGGCTGACCGTCTTGCTTACGAGTTCGTTGATGCTTACAACGGCCAAGGCTCAGCAGTCAAGAAGAAGGAAGACACACACAAGATGGCAGAAGCCAACCGTGCCTTCGCACACTTCGCTCGCGGCTAATAGCCAACAGCACCATATAAAACAGCCAGCGAAAGTTGGCTGTTTTAATTTGGTATTATTCTTAGTATGGAGCGAGCCCAAGACCCATTACCTGACCTTCAGCCGTGCCGAATAGCCTGTCCCTATATTCTTGCCAATGCTGGCATTGAAGCGCCTGAAACTTGCGTAGGGCCAACAACGCTTGACGGTACTTCTGGTGACAACATGTTATTTTGCTGGATGATCAGAAAAGAGGTTACGCTGAGCGGTGAAATTGTAACGTATACATTGCCTGACAGTGTTGAGGAGATGCGGCGAGTCGATCCTCTCCGGTGGCAAGAGCTCTATACTGAGCATCTCGAGCAGCTATGGCAGGCTGAAAGCGATATCATTATGATGGTTGTTGAAGAGCGGTATACGGCCGAAGATAGAATGTATGTCCTAAATACCTCAAGAGAAAAAATCATTGGCGACATGAAGGCTTCATATCTGCCAGGGGAAGACCGAAATGTACCGTCAGAGCGCTGTCAATACCTCTTGGGTCTTCGCCGTGGACTTCACTACATCCCGAATATTCGTCCATTAAAAACTGAAGACATGAGTTGGGAAGACGCTTTTAAAACATATTTGGATCTACGATACCCGCGGGCAAAGGGTGTGGCGTCAGCGCGGTTAAGGAAAGAGGTGAAAGACACGCTATTTAGTGAGCCTGAGGACGACGAGTGATACTGGCATCTTCGATGGTTATCTGATACAATAAGTCAAAAGCTCTGTTCTCAGGCTGCTTTTTTAATGCTTGGAACATAGCCTAATAATAATCAAAGGAAATATCTAGACATCTATGGCAGGTAAAGTAAAAATTCAAGATCTCCGAAACATCGGTATTATCGCGCACATTGACGCCGGTAAAACGACGACCACCGAAGGTATTCTGTACCGCACTGGTCTTAAGCACAAAATTGGTGCTGTTCACGAAGGTGAAACCACTACTGACTGGATGGCTCAGGAACGCGAACGTGGTATTACCATCGTTGCTGCAGCTGTTACCTGTATGTGGAAGAACAAGAAGTCTAACCAGGAAGTTCAGATTAACATCATCGACACCCCTGGTCACATTGACTTTACCGTAGAAGTTGAACGCTCACTCCGCGTACTCGACGGTGCTGTTGTTGTGTTCGACGGTAAGATGGGTGTGGAATCACAGTCAGAAACTGTTTGGCGCCAGGCTAACAAGTACAACGTTCCTCGTATTTGTTTCATCAACAAGATCAACCAGACCGGTGGTGACTTCTACAAGTCTCTCGAGTCTATTCACAACCGTCTTTCTAAGCGCGCGTTCCCAATCCACCTGCCAA
>CAZZHV010000008.1:21589-39105 GCA_964654135.1 uncultured Candidatus Saccharibacteria bacterium | reverse complement strand
ACTAGGTCGCTGGTTCGAATCCAGTCCCCGGAGCCAGGGAATTGTCCGCCAAAAAAGTCTTAAAACCGAGAGTCGCCTTAACCGGCGGCTTTTTGTTTTCTCCAAAAATTGTCATGCAGCTGCACAGGCGGCCTTACTGCCTTAGGTAAAATTATTCTGGCAGTCTATACTAGATATCATAAAAGAAGGGGATTATATGCAGGCAATTTTGAATCCGTATGTCAGTTTTAATGGCAAAACTCGTGAGGCCATGGAATTTTACAAGTCTATTTTTGGTGGTGAGCTCACTATCAGCACCTTTGCAGACCAGCATGTACCCGACGCGCCAGCGGACGGTGTAATGCACGCCCAGCTCGCGGTCGATGGCAAACCTATCATTATGGCTAGCGACGGCATGGACGCTCAGGGTCTAAGCGGATTTAGCCTCTCCCTCAGTGGCAATAACGCCGACGAACTCCGTGGCTATTTTGAGAAGCTTGCCGAAGGTGGAAGCATTACTAAATCCCTAGAAAAAGAATCATGGGGCGACGAATTTGGCATGGTACAGGATAAGTTTGGCGTCAGCTGGATGATAAATATTTCGCAGAATGCATAAAGCCGAATAGCTGGTTCGGATCCAGTCCCGAAGCCAAGAAAAACGATCAGATACGTTTGGTCGTTTTTTCTTGGCTCTCGCCATGCTATACTGGCACCTTAAGAAAGTTACGTACGAGTAACCGCTAATATCAACCGTCGATAAAAATAAAGAATAGGGGAAGCCATGCTGCCAGCTAGTTTTATTGTTGTTGCCGTTTTGTTGCGATTAGCATCAGGAGCAAGTTATTTTAAGGCTACCTGGGACGGCATCGCCAAACCTAGTATTATCAGCTGGTTCTTCTGGAGTATAACTGCCCTTATCGCGTTTGCTGTCCAGCTCGTAAAAGGCGCTGGACCGGAAGCGTTCGTTACGCTCGCCATAGGCATCAGCCCTATAGCCGTATGTATCGCTGCGCTTCACAAAGGCGGCTACAAAATTGCGCTGAGCTACTCCGATAAGTGGTGCATTTTTTTGACAATTATTGGAATTATCCTCTGGCTTGTAAGTAAAGATCCGCTCATGGCGCTGCTTATGAGCATTTTGGCTGATATTTTCTCTAGCGTTCCTACTATTTTAAAGTCGTATCGCGATCCAGAAAGTGAACATCCTACTGCATATATTCTTTCGATTGTAAGCATGGCTGTCACCTTGCTGGCTATCCACAACTGGCAGCTGTCCCATTGGCTTTTTACCGCATATATTCTGGGGATCAACCTTACCTACGTGTTAACTATCACCGTTTTTAGCAAGTTCCGTAGAGCAGAGCCAATCCCGGAAGCTGTTGGCAACGTCGCATAGCTTTTTTACGATCGTCACGTACAGATTTGGCAGCATGTGTTAGAATCATGGCGTGCAACCTGCACAAAAGATTAATGGATGCTGCGCGCCTCGCGTGCACAGACAAGTTCGGAGTGATGCCATGCGCGCCAAGCGCATAGCCGCCACCGCAACAGCCACCGGCATGCTCGGCCTGGCGTTGGTATTCGGTACCGCCAGCGGTGCCAGTGCCAACCCGGACAGCCCGTACATCGGCCCCGGCTCGCACTATGCAAACGTACCCGGTGGGGTGCGCTGCGTACAGGGAGCTGTCGACGTCGTGATGGACGGCCAGTTCGGCCCCCAGACCTATGCGGCGGTCAAGCAGTACCAGAGCGCCCACGGCCTGCCCGCAGATGGAATCGTCGGTCCTCAGACCGGAGACCTCATCGTCATGGGCCTGCCGGAGGACCTGCGCTACGACTGCGCCCAGGTGGTGCCGACGACGTTCATCATCATGGACGACAACGGCGACCTCAACGGCGGGGGTACTGCCTACAACGAACAGCCCAACGGTGATCCGGGTGGTGCCATATCCCAGGGCAAGCCGATCGGTGACTGTCTGGTCGACGGCGTCAAGGGCAACTTCGTCGGTGCTGGACGCATCGCCAAGGTCATCTGGAAGCACCGGCTGCCGACGGCAAGCGAGTGGAAGAAAGCGCCCAATCCCTGGACGTTCTCGGCTGGCATGATCTACTGCCACATCTTCGCGAGCCCCAACTAGACCGAGGGAAACCCCGGTCCCATCCATCAATCTGCATCTGGCGGGAGACCCCGACCACCTCCCGCCAGATGCCCGACTCTACAGACTACTATGTTCCTGATACACTAATGCTATGGGATTTATCCGCAGAATCTTCTATTTTTTTACACCATACACCGATGCTCGCGAGCGAACAGTTGCACGCTTTTTTAAAAGCCTAACGGAGCGCAGTAACCGGCAACGGACAAAAGCCAAACTCAATACGCTTTTACAGCAAGACATCGCCACTATTAACCTCTGGACCGAGTATCGCTATAAAGGCTACAAATATTTAAGCAAAGGCGAACGTAAGAAACTCTACGCTAATGTGCAGCTCATAGCCGATGATTTCGACCGTTTTTATACTAATAACACTCCGCTGGTGGATACAGTCATGGCCCATGCTCACCAGATAGCACCACACGCAACGCCAGACCCAGACAGGACCGTGTTGCTGCAAGCACTTACAGATTATTTTTCACCGCGACGAGGCACATACGAGTATCGCGAATCGAGCTCATTTGGACGACTGCTACGCGATCCAACGAACGAAAAACTCATAGGCGACTGCAACCAAATTGTCACGCTCTACATCTATCTTTACTCACGCTATTATGATGTGCAGGATCTTGAAGTGCGCGTGCTTCCGGGACATGTAGCACTCCACTACAGTGGCATTGATATTGAAGCGACTAATGGCACGTTTAGAAACTACGACCACGAAGTAGAAAACGAGGTGCTACCTCTAGAAGAAATTGTAAGCATCAACCTGCTGGACACAACCGATTCGTATCTGGCTACGCACGAAGTTGCTGCCGAAGATTTGCTGCAAGCCTCACGTTTGGCATTTATTTTGTCTCACAATCGAGATCTTGTTACGCGTAACCTCAAAGCCGCCTATAACAGATTGGTTAAATCCTTAATGGAGCGCAACAACTACACTCAAGCACTAAAAGTCGCAAAAACCAGCCAGGATATGACACTCCTGCACGCTGTCGGTACTAACGGCGCAATATATGAAATAGAGCACCACAATTACGCTGCCGCACGGCGCTTTGCTCAGCATTCGCTCAAGAGCAGCGAGCTCATACAGGGTAGTTGGAAGGCGGAAGGATCGCATCAGTATCAAGCACATCGCTACCACGACGCAATTAAGGCTTTCGAGCACGTAGGCGACCAAACGCGTATCCAGCAGTGTTACGAAGCACTGTTTTTTGAGGAGCAGAAAAAGCTTAGTGCAAACCTGACGACTAAATCGATCAAGGAGCACGCTGGAACCATTAAGCGCATGCGTAGCTACGCTAAAAAGTCCGGCAATAAAAAGCTCATCGAGCATGCTGACAATCTCAACAAATATCTTTAGGCAACACAACTTACAATAGTTAACAGGATTTTCATGCAATCTACGCTATTATAGGTGCATGAAACTCTATCTTTCTTCATTTCGCATACCTGTTCCGGAAGCATTAAGCCAGCTTGTTGGAAAGCCATTAGCTGATATTAAGGTGGCACTTATTCCAAACGCCAAGGATTACTATATTAAGAGAGTTAAGGACTTTGGCTCAAACGAATTAACCGCCTATCTAGAAGATCTTGGCCTCCAGGTAACCATTGTCGACCTGCAAGACTATTCCGACGCCGACAAGCTCGAGCAAGTACTGAGCAACTACGACCTAATATGGGCCAGAGGTGGCAATACCTACATGTTGCGCTACCAAATGCGTCGCAGCGGTTTCGAGCAAATTATTGGCAAACTACTTGACCAGGGTATCGTATATGGCGGTGATAGTGCCGGGGCACTTGTAGCCGGAATTTCTATTGCAGGTGTGGAATCTGCAGATGAACCTTCGTTTGCCGAAGCTGTTATTGCAGAAGGTCTCGACCTTGTACCGTACGCCATTTTGCCACACGTAGATAATCCTGAATTTGCAAATGTGCTGCCGGTATTTCACGAAGTCCATGATGGCAAAAACATTATCGAACTAAAAGATTCACAAGCTGTGCTATTTGACGGCAACAACCACACCATCGTCAATGGCAAGGGCATAGCCTAAAAACATAAAGGAGGACCGCATGGTCACCATTTACTTTGAGTCGCACGCAACAACAGAAGACAACGAAGCAAGATTAGCGGCGGGCTGGTACGACGCATTGCTGTCGCCACTCGGTAGGGAGCAAGCCAAGAGCCTTGGCGAACGCTACGTGGGAACATACCTTGATGCTATATTTTGCTCTGATCTGCGCAGATCATACGAGACCGCGCAGATTGCATTTGGCGATAAATACCCGATTGTCCAAGATAAGCGCTTGCGCGAATGCAACTACGGCGACATGAGCCGTCAGTCCAAAGACGTTATCGATGCTTATAGAGAGCAGGCGCTCCTCCAGCCATTTCCAAACGGCGAAAGCTACGAGGAAACGTCGTTGCGCATGAAAGCATTCCTGCAGGATTTGCTCAAGAATTATAACGGCAAAACTGTGCTTATTGTAGGTCACCGCGCCACGCAATATGGCCTCGATGTATGGGTTAATCACAAAAATCTGCGTGATGCCGTGCTTGCTCCGTGGCAATGGCAGCCAGGCTGGACTTACGAACTAGACAAGCTCTAAACAGAGATACACCGGCGTGATATGATAGGTTCTATATGATGTACTACACGCGCTTAGATACGCCGGTCGGCAAGGTATTGCTTACTGGAGACGGAGCTACGCTCTATGCCATTTATTGGGACGTATACAAGCATACACCCGTACCTAGTGACGATTGGGTCGAAGACAAGACTCAATTTGAGCCCGTAATCAAACAGCTCGACGACTATTTCACGCGCAAGCGCACTGGGTTTGACGTACCGTTCTTAACAACTGGCACACCTTTCCAAAAGCGAGTTTGGAACGAGCTATCTACTATCGGCTTTGGAGAAACTCGAACCTACCAACAGATTGCAGACGCTATCGGTTCGCCAACAGCTGTACGTGCGGTAGCGAGCGCAATCGGTCGGAATCCACTATCAATCATCGTTCCGTGTCATCGTGTACTGGGCAGCACTGGCAAACTCTCTGGTTTTGCTGGTGGCATCGAAAGCAAACGAATGCTCTTGCAACTTGAAGGCGTCTTATAGCTTTTATTAAAATATAGTTGTATTTTTGTCAATTTTAAATTAGAATAATTTAGTCACA
Organism: uncultured Candidatus Saccharibacteria bacterium; assembly: GCA_964654135.1. Taxonomy (GTDB): domain Bacteria; phylum Patescibacteriota; class Saccharimonadia; order Saccharimonadales; family UBA4665; genus CAMLQK01. The sequence goes on along the minus strand of CAZZHV010000008.1, from coordinate 33,793 downwards.
AACGTGGCAACTCAGATAGAGTAGTACCCGAGAGAAGGGAACGCACATGTCGACTGACATGGACATGACTCGCGGCATCAGCAACTCCGACAGTGTCGAAGATGCACTGCAGCGTGTCGAGGACAGCTTCGACGCCATGATGTACCACGAGGGCTCCGCCGCCAGCGAGATCGCCAAGATCCTGCAGCTCGACAAGGAGCTCGGCCTGACTCAGGACGGCGACAAGGTCGTTCTGCGCCCCGAGCTGGCGATGTCGCTGCCGTTCGAGGCTCGCATCGTGGCCCCGCAGGACCTCGCCGTTCTCGACGAGAAGATGCGCGACGCCCTGAACGAGGACGACGAGGACGAGCCGGAGCTCACCAAAGCGGAAGAGGAGCTCACCGAGCGCCTGCAGCACGAGTGGATCGACTTCAGCTTCGACCTCACCGACCCGGACTCCGGCGAGTCGTACCCGTACCACCCCATCATGCAGGGCAAGACGCTCCGCATCCGCGTTCTCAGGGAGGACGAGCTCAAGAACATCAAGTTCTCGTGCGCCACGGTTCGCGCCGACGGCACGCTGATCTGCGTGGGCAAGCCCCAGCGCACACAGTTCTGATCACAGAACGCATGTAGCACTGCGGGCGGCAGGGTAGACTAATAAGTCATGGATGCCGGCCTAGCCGACAACCAGCCCTGCCGCCCAAAGGCGCACCGCACCACAACCATCCGTACTACTCTATCTCTCGACCCAAAGAACTGGAATTTTTGCAGCCTTTAGGTCGAGTAATCACACTACATAGTCACAGCCTTATGCGCTTAAGTCTGCTATCATGAATAACATACTTAAGTGGAGGTAGGTTATGGCGCAAAAAATCACACCAAATTTTTGGTTTAATGGTAACGCTCAAGAAGCTGTCGACTATTACGTCTCTGTTTTTCCAGATAGCAAAATCCTCAGTACCGAATACTATCCAAAGAGCACCGAGGAAGGCTTGGCCGACTTCCAAATTAACATGGCAGGAAAGCCGCTAGCCATCGAATTTGAGTTGAGCGGCATGCATTTTACCGCTATTAATGCCGGGCCAGAGTTTACATTTAACGAGTCTGTTTCGTTTGCCGTCACATGCAAAGATCAGGAAGAAATTGACTACTACTGGGAAAAGCTTTCTCGTGTACCCGAGTCGGAGCAGTGTGGCTGGTGCAAAGACCAGTTTGGCCTAAGCTGGCAGATTGTCCCCGAAAATATGGGTGAACTCATGCAGCACCCTGACGCTTACAAGAAATTAATGAGCATGCACAAGCTCATTATTGCCGACTTCTAAAAATATTCGCCATGGAACACCCTCATACCGCACAGCTTTCTTCTGAACCTGGTATCCACCTCGTAGACCCGAACGACAACATTGACGATCTGTTTGCGCTTGACTGCGCATTTGCGCAAAACAATGACGAGATAATAGCTTTTGGCACACCTGGGGAGCTCGTGACCTTCTTGGCGGTGGACCACGAGAGTACCACGTACGTAATTAACGACGAAGACGGAAAGCCAGCTGGCTATATGGCAGTCGTGTCCGACGAAACAGAGGTAGAAGTATTGAGTATCGGCGTGATACCCGATGCCCAAGGCAAAGGCTACGGCAAAGAAATGATGGCACAAGCAGAAACAATTGCTCAGGCTGCCGGTAAAACTGCCGTGCGCCTTGTGACAAAAGTGAGCAATGCTCATGCGATCGCATTCTATGAGAAGCTCGGCTACGAGCAGGTAAAAATTCTCGCGAATCACTACAGTAACTACGATGACACAGACCCTCGTGTGCACATGGTAAAAAGCCTAGCCTAACTCCGTAGGTTATTTGATTTTTTAGTGTTTTTGTGGTAGAATATATATGTTTTTATGGCATTTGCCATCGGACCTTACCATACTCTCTACCACAGTCATCTCATCGGCAATCGACACCATGAAAGGGTGTTCCGCATGACCAAACTGGCACGTATCGAGGACGTCACCGCCATTCCGGGTATCACCTGGAATCCTATCGGCTTCCTCCGTTGCGAAACGCCGGAAGCTCTGCAGACCGCGCTCGAAGCGCTGAAGTCCACCGGATACAGCATTGAGAGCCAACGCGACAGGCAGAACGAGCCCAACCCGAGCATCTACAGCGAGCCCAAGACCATCGAAGAGATGGAGCAGCTGGGAGAACCGCTCTGGTACGCGCATCTCGACATCCGCCGCACCAAGTGCAGGAGCTGCAAGCAGTACATCAACATCAGCGGCGTCCGCATCCACGGCCACCTCTGCGAGTACTGCAGCGATGTGACATACAAGGAACTCGTCCGCGGCACCGAAATCGAATTCGGATTCACCGCCGACCAGTACCAAGGCGTGCGAGCGATGCTTCGCGCCACTGTCGGGTGCTGGGAAGCCGAAGCCGGCAAGCTCTACTTGCAACCGATCGTCGACTTCCCACGCGAGTCAGCGCGCAGCTACCTGCTCCAACACAGGGGAAGCAGCTGGAAGTACACCGTCAAGAACGGCGTCACGTTCATGCTGGTCGAGTACCACATTCGGCACATCGACAGCCCCAAGTCCAACATCTACATCTCCCGCAAGATCGGCGGTCATCAGAACTTCACCGAAGTCCTGGTCTGGAACGGTCTCGAGTACGCCACGAGTCAGCAAGCCGAAATGCCGTTCCCGAGCAGCATCCAGATCTACGAGGAGTGGCACCGCAACCGCTCGCACTGAGCATGACACAGCGCCCCTAGAGGACGCACGGTAAGAGAGCTATGGCCCGGGGTGGGATTGTGTGATGTCTTCGACATCGTCTATACACAACCTCATCCCGGCAGCCTCCTAAGTCTAGAAATTTTCTATATTTGGGAGGCTGTTTTTATTGATTCATAAAGTCGCGGCAAGCGTGCAATACGTCCAATGCCGAAAGATTTCCTTGGGCGTATTGTTCATTTAGTTCCTGCATAAACTGCACGTTAGCAGCACGGCCAGGAAACATCTGGTCCAGCCGTGGGTCTGCTGGCTGGAAGTTTGCAAAGAAGCCAGCCTGGCCAGCGAGCGCTTGGCTAAATTTCGCACGCACACGATCGTTGTTATCAATAAAGCGCATGCAGTCCTCGATACTTGCACCAACAAGCGAAAAACCAGCCGCATCGGCTTCGACAACAAACAAGCGATCATTCATGCGCTTACACATATCTTCAACAAGCACGCAAACACCCTGGTAAGGGCCACTCGGCTCAAATATACTGAGCAAATCTGCAACAGCCGCTGCGCGCTGCATTTCAATATGTGGCTGGTCATCGTTAACAGCCTGCATGCGACGTTCAGCATCCCAGGTTGTTGCTGCAACGCCGGCTTCGGTTTCTTCATCCGAGGTCAGCGAAAATCCTATTTGTGCCATAAATTCACCGGCAAAACGTGCGCTCTGGCGCTCATCGTTACCTCGGCCATTGCCCATAATAAGATCATGAAAAGCACCAACACCAGGGAAGCGTGCTAGCTCGTGCTCGCCATACGTGCCTGGATCTCGCTCGTTAACTTTCTGAGCATAGGCAAACATATTGCGAATAAAATTGCGTGGGTGGTCACCGTGATGGTAGGTTGCTAATACGCGCTCTTCGTATGAGCCACTATATAACTTGGGACTATACTCATCTCGACCATAGCGAACTTCGGCTAGCGCCAAACCAGTTGCCCCTACGATTTTGCCAACCATACGAGCCTGTTCGCTTATCTCTGGGGAAAATGTATCGTACAGCGTATCTATGTAGGCACCGGCATCGGTGTATTTTTCTGCCCAATCATGTTCATTTCCGGCCTGTAGGTACTGCTCGATTTCGGTTAGAGCATCGGCGACAACCACTTGGTCGATGGTATCTTGGGTTTGCGTTAATTCGTAGTTCATCATGGTCTCTCCTGATTTTTTGTAGTTATTCACGACGTCATGGGAGAGTGTACGAGGATATCTGCGCAAAATATATCTGTTGCGCAATAGTGCACACATGTTAGACAATGAATACCATGTCAAGCGATAGTAATCCTATGCACCTATATTTTGCCAAATTAGGCATTGAGCCAGAAATTGCCGACGTGTATTTAGCGCTTCGTACCTACGGTCCGCAAAGCCTCCTACAGTTGGCACGCAACTCCAAAATCGAACGAACAAAACTGTATCGGCTCATTGATGCCTGTAAAGATTATCATCTTATAGATATCCAGGAAGAATACAAACGTAAAACTTATAAAGCTGCACCAATTAGCAACCTTCAGATTCTGCTCACTCAAAAAGAACAGGAATTAACAGATCTTAAAAAAGAGCTCGTTGACCTCCAGGAAATTTACCAACCAACGTCAGCATCATCGCAGCTAACACATGTGCAATTTTTTCGTGGGGCAGAGGGCGTAAAGCAAATGTACTGGAATCAGACCAGAGCTCGTACCGAAAGCCTGTCTATTCTTTTTGAAAACATGCAAAACCGCACAAATTTAGCGTTTTTTGAACGATGGGTTGAGCGCTGCAACGAACACAATTTGAAGTTTCGCAGCATCGTTAGCGACCATTTTTTGCATGCGCAACGTAACTGGTATGAATCAAATACTAACGAGAAGCTCAAACACTGGGAAGGGCGTCATTTGTCCGACAACGTATTGCCAATCACACACTCAATGGTCACATACGACGACGTAGTAGCGTATTACAACTGGAAAGACGGCGAAGTCTTTGGCCTGGAGATATATAACCAAGAAATCGCCAGCACGCAGCGTAATCTTTTTGAGATGCTGTGGAAGCAGGGTAAACCGATTCCTGGCCACGGCGAAAAGTAGCACATTCACTCGGTAAAACAGGGAACTTGTGTTATAATAAAAACAGCAAGTTATTCTACACTTTAACCTAGCGTATCGTGTGCCACCGGCCCATTCTATTCTCGGCTACAGCGAAGACACTATCTCGCGTAACATCAGCTCATAGAAAGGCTAACAACAATGGCAACGAAATTATTCGTAGGCAAACTCTCATATAACACTACTAGTGAGGCTCTTCAGAAGCTTTTCGCTGGCTACGGCAACGTCGTAAGCGCAGTAGTAGCATTTGACCGCGACAGCAACCGCTCAAAGGGCTTCGGCTTTGTTGAGATGGAAGATGACGAATCAGCACAAAAAGCAATCAACGAACTCGACGGCAAAGAATTTGAAGGCCGTGAGATCGCTGTAAACGTATCACGCCCACGCGAATCACGCCCACAAGGCGACAACTTTCGCGGCGGCTTCCGTCGTTAAGACACCCCTTATAAACGTACGCCCGAAAGGCACCACGCCATGATGCATCATGTTGGTAACACACGTAATAGCGTTCCTGTACACGTAGATCTCATTGGATCTCCTGCAGCAAAGCATATTGCTATGCAACCACGACTTTTGACGCTAGCCAAAGAAGCGTTACTACGCGTCTCGTCAAGAGGACTCAAAGATATAGTCGAGTGCGACCTCGGACGTACGATCGGGTATAGCGCAATTGTTTCGACAAGTACGAACGATGCTGTTTTTTACGCCAAAAATCTACACGAACAAGTGTATACAAGGTTCGTTAAAAACAGTAAGCCGATCGCTACGAGCTACATTAGTTTGCGTCTCAAAAAAGCAGACGCGACATATGTTCTTTACGATGTTTGGATAGGTCAAGCTGCGCCACCACGCCCAGGTGAAGAAGACGAAATTGATGAAAGTAAGACGTTTTGGACTAATTACGCCTACGTCTATACTAATCAGCCGCTGAAAATGCGTTCGACGACCAAAACTTCACCATACTAAAAGTGTGCCAGTACATTAAAACGCCAGTCTAAAAACTGGCGTTTTTTTATTCCATAAGCGGACAAGCTCCGATCTTGCAACTAATTATTTACATACGGGGCTCTATCAAACCCTCTATACTGCGACAAGTTAAGAGGTTCAGGTTATGAATATCGCCGTTGTTGCTGCAAATGGTCGCTCGGGCCAAGCATTTGTCAAAGAAGCGCTCGAACAAGGGCACAGTGTGAGGGCGGGTGTCCTTGGTTCATCACATACGTTTCAGCCCCACCCACAACTTACGATCGTGCCTTGCGATGCTACGAATCCCGAAGAGGTCAAACATCTTATTTCAGGACAAGATGCCGTCGTAAGCCTGATTGGTCATGTTAAAGGCTCGCCACCAGATGTGCAAACAAGAGCAATACAGACAATTATTACCGTCATGCATCAGCTTGGCATAACGCGCATCGTTAGTCTAACTGGGACAGGCGTTCGTTTTGAAGGTGATATTATTCCGCCAATCGATAGGGTGCTCAACCTGGCTGTACGAATCTTTGACCCTGCACGCGTCAAAGATGGTAAAAACCACGTGGAGGCGCTTAAGCAAAGTGGTTTAGCGTGGACCATTATCCGTGTGCTTAAATTACAAAATATAGACGCTAAGCCGTATATATTACGCGAGCATGGTCCGACCAAACTCTATGTTAGCCGTGATGATATTGCGCAAGCCATTGTCCAAGTACTCAGCGACAAGAGCTTTATGCAAAAAGCACCGATTATTTGTAGTCCTTAGCCAAACGCTTAAGGAACTGTAGAAAAAATGGAGCTCCACATAAAAGTTGCGAGGCTATAACGAACGCATGGCCAAAAGCCAAAATTCGTTTGTTGTGCGCGCCGGGAATAATGCTGTCCGCTCGGCCCACAACCCCGTCGATTAGAGCATACCGCGACGAAATACGTTGACGCGACGTAGGGGAAAGCGAGGCAAGTGCATGAGGAGTATCGTTTGCTGCTTCGACAAAGCGCGGAGTGTGCTGACGGTAAGAATCGCCAATTGCCTCGGGATGATTAACTTTACCAGCAATAATCACACAGCCAACAATATCGTCTTGGCGCGCCGCAAACGCATTAATGACTGCAGCTGCACCAGCGCTAGCACCCACGAGTGCCACCGAGTAACCCTGAGCGCGTGCTGTATCTATCCGTTCTAGTAAGCGACTCCGCTTAGCTTCCCACGCTTCAATATCTGACCAGTTCATTTGGATAATGTCTGGCTTTACTCCGAACCACCTCCACAGATTAACTGCTTTGGCTTGGAGGGCAATATTTTCGTCGCCCAAACCTGGTACATAGATGACATATAGTCGTTTCATATCTGTATGGAGCATAGCATATATGCCAGCGAAATACTTTGCAAAAATATATATTTGGTTGTATAATATACTTAACTTTATGGTTCGCGAATTTTCGCCCTCTATAGAGGTACCTTGACAAGTAGACAGACACAAAGTGAGATGCGCGTGCAGCCCTCAAGCCGCATACACACCTCACTTTGTGAACTCCAATAGGGAAATCACCCAGACGTAGTCTGGAACAACGGTTAAAGTGAGCCTCAGAGAAGAGATTGCGCAATGTCCGACACCGCAGTTGCCACACCCGTGGCTCCGGCTCCGTTCATCCCCCAGGGATGGCAGCTCAACAAGAGCGGCAAGAAGGTCAAGCCCGTCAACAAGCCCGCACCGCTGGTCAGCGTCAGGTGGAACAAGCCCAAGACGTGGGGCATGAAACTGCTCAACATCGTCCAGGGCCTCATCCTCGTGGCGTTCGCCGCCTACCTGGGTATGTTGATGGCCGCGGCCATCTACTACCTGGTCTTCCAGACGTACGACCCGGTCACCGTCGCATGGCACGCCATAGTCTTCTCGGACTACTGGCGCCACCTGATTCGCGATGGCGGAGAAGGCTTCCTCGGAGGACTCTTCGGGTTCTTCGTCGGATGGAATTACTACAAGCCGCGGAAGGCAGTGCCCAACTGGGTCGACCGGATCCTCATCAAATACGGGTTCGCGACCATGTACGACACCGACCCCCTCAGCGGCAAGCAGTTGCGCAAGGCCTACACCTGGCTCGTTCCCGCCGGCATCCCGGGCGCCTTCATCGGCATCGGTCTGGTGGCGCTGTTCCACTACAAGGTGGTCACCGCGCAGACGCTGCTCGACACCGTCAGCTTCTCGCTGCCGGCGAACACCAGCATCCCCGGTGCCATGGTCGCCTTCGCGGTCACCGGCCTCCCCGTGAAGCTCGTCGGCTTCCTGGCCGCCAACTTCTACAGCCGCAAGGTCATGCGTGGCGTCTTCGACGACCTGCAGGTCTGGCTCGTAGAGCTCCTGATCAGCCTCAGCAAGATCGGCGAGAACATCACCGACAACGCAACGGTCAAGAGCATCCGGCAGATCTCCGACAAGACGATCATCCGTCTGCTCCTGCCGCCCGGCTTCCAGGCCCGCTACACGGCCATCGCCGCCGACAGCACCCTGGGCAACCAGAAGCCGTCACTCAAGATGAAGCTCGCCCTGTACACGCTCGGCGCGCTCTACGTCTTCCTGATCGGCTTCGGGGCCTGGGTCATCTTCTGGAAGGCCAGGGGCCACTGATTTCCGTCCAAACGGATACCCAAAAAAGGAGTTGATAGAAACAATCACAACCAACCACACGTGACGCGAAAGCGACAAGTAGACCTTGAAAGAGGGATATTTACAGACTTCGCCACCGTGGCGTTTTCTATCCCTTTATCTGTCTACTTGTCGCTTTCGCATTCCGGATACAAGAAAGGGCATAGGCACTATGCATTTTCCAGGTCCAGAACAGGCGAGCCAGGTATACTAGACGTATGTCTATTCGCCAGGTTTTTTATGCCTTTGAGCACAACACAGTTTTTAGCGAACAAGAGGCTTGGTCTCTTTTTAGAATAGCGGCTTTCGCAGAGGCAGTAGGTTGGACGCTGCTTATAACAGGCATTGTACTCGAGCATCTTACGGGCAGCCATGCGCCAGTTGCCGTCGCAGGCCGCATACATGGGATGCTCTTCTTTAGCTACATGGTTGCAGCGGTTGGATTGTATCCAAATCTCAAGTGGAACAGATGGGCAGGCCTTATTGCACTGGCAGCCAGCGTGCCGCCTTATGGTTCACTGCTTTTTGAACAAATTGTTGGCTATATTCGTGGTAATCGGCGTGCTCGATCGTATAGTCGTACCGTGGCCTTAGCGGCCCTCACTAACAGAGAGAACTAGGAACACCAGGCTGAGATCAACAGCGTGTCTGTAAAGAAATTTACAACAACTCCTACAGGGGTGGTTATGCACAACTTTTTATAAAATCGCGATATACCTTATATAGTAAATTATGTTAAATTGTTATTAACATGACAGCAAACTATATAGAATCCACAGAGTGGTTAGCGAACCCAACCGGGAACCACGTTGTTGCTTATTATGACAATGACACTTCGCTTGTGCAGAGTTTGTGCGATTTCCTGCGTGCCGGCACCAAAGCAGGTGACACGTGCATCGTTATCGCCCGATCAAACATTATTACTAAACTATATCGAGAGTATGGGTCAACGCCAGGCATCAGCCATACCCTGAGTAATGACAAGCATCTTATCTTTAGAGCAGAAGCCGTTCTTGACGGGTTTATGGTTAACGGCATGCCGAATCATGCTAAATTCCTTAAGACTATCAAGGGTCTACTCGACGAAGCGGACAGCAAGGGCAAACCCGTGCGCGCATACGGTGACATGGTAGCCCTACTTTGGGAAGAAGGTAATGAAGCTGGAGCCATGGCGCTTGAGGAGCTCTGGAACGAAGTTACGCGAAAGTATAATTTCTCACGCTACTGCGCATATCCACATACCGACTTCAAAGATCATGAAGCACACGCCCAAATTACGGCGCTACACAATCTCAGCACGCATGCATTAGTAGTCTAAATTACAAAAATAACGCGTAAAAGCGCTACAAACACTAGATTTGTGGTGCTTTTTTGCTATTTAGGCGCTATATATCACAGACAGCATTGAGCGTAACGAGTATTGTGGAAATAGAAGGGAGACGTATAAATGAAAATATGTATCATTTACGATTCGTGGTATGGCAATACCCGACTCATAGCTCAGGAAATATATAAGGGGCTCGGCTACACAACAGCACTTATAGATGCCGTTGAGGCGCGTCATTTAGATCTACACGATGTCGACCTGCTCATCGTCGGCTCCCCAACTCACGGAGGCATGCCAACGCCAGCTATTCAGGAATTTCTCAATACTATCGGCGATGGGGCGCTCAAAGGTGTTTCGATTGCCACATTTGATACTCGCGTTCCAATGAGATGGCTCAGAATTGTAGGTTTTGCGGCACGAAGAATCGCCATAAGCCTACGAGGTCGGGGCGGATATTTACTCATGCCACCCGAGGGATTCTACGTTCACGGCAAAGAGGGACCTATAAAGAAAGGCGAGCTCGAAAGAGCGAAACAGTGGGGCTATGATGTCGTTGCCACCTGGCAGCGAAACCACGTGTCCCGCTATGTTTCCTAAACATTCTCTATGCATGTCCAGTCGTCCACAGTTAAGCTTAAGATTGGCTTGAACTTTTAACACTGCGAGGTGTATACTGCGCCCAAAGCTTAACCGAAAAGGACCAGTATGGCTACCGCAAAGAAAGTTCCTAACAAAGCTAAGCGCGCTTCTTCCTCAAAGAAGAAATCCTCATGGGCGACAAAGTTCGCTGCGCAAAGATATGCAATGCCGCTGGTATTTATCGTAGCGTTTGCTGCAATTGGTGGTATTTTAACGATGTTCCTTACAAATGCAGCATCAACCACTGGTAGTACCTTTGTTGGCGTGGCGAGTAAGTGTCTCGATAACAGGGGTAACACTAAAGCTGACGGCAATAAAATTCAGCTCTATACCTGTAACGGCACAGCTGCACAATCCTGGACAGTTAACGGTAACGGCACTATCACGAACGCCAATGGCTACTGTCTTGATGTTAAGGGAGCAGGCACGACTGCTAAAACACTCGTCCAGCTCTACCACTGTAATAGTACAGTGGCGCAGAAGTGGACTATTAAGTCTGACGGCAGTGTTGTAAACCCAAACTCCGGTATGTGTCTTGATGACCAATATTCAGGCACCGAAAATGGTAACCAAATCTGGATCTGGACCTGTAACGGCACAGCTGCACAGAAGTGGACTATTAAGTCAGCTGGCGGAGACACAACGCCACCTCCTAGCACAGGCGGTGGTGGCACGGGTGGTGGCGGTACTACAACTCCTCCTCCATCAACTGGTGGCGGAAGCACAACCAACCCATCTGGTGAAGCAATGCCAACCGGCAACCTTACCAGCTGGAAGATGGTCTTTAGCGACGACTTTACTGGCACCGTACCCGTTGGCGCATTTAGCGACTGTAACCACAACACCGACACCCCACAAGCATACTGTGGTGGCCTCAAGAACTACGGCAACTACTACAAAAACTGGTGGGCATACCCTAACAACTGGGATGACACCGCCAAGTCTGGCGCTGACGGCAACGATGGTGCACCATTTGGTGGCACATACCACCCAGAAGACACCGTATCTGTAAGTAACGGCTCAATGCACGTTAAGATGTTCCGCCCAGCCAAGGGTGGCGACAACCACGTTGCGGCTCTTGTTCCACGCGCATGCATGGAACGCAAATATGGTCGCTACGTCGAACGCTTTAAGGTAGTTCAGGCAGATCCTGGATTTAAGAGCGCTCACTTGTTCTACAACGGTGGCTACGAAATTGACTACCCAGAGAACGACTTTGGTGACACCATTAGTGCATACACGCACCCAGGCGAAGCTAACTTTAGCACTGGCGCTAAGTATACCTCATGGCACACTACGGCAATTGAATGGACTTCTGGATCAGTTAAGTTCTACATGGATGGCAAATTAGTTGGTTCTACCACCAAGAAAGTTCCAAACATTAACATGTCATGGGTACTTCAGAACGAATCATCTATCATGGGGCCTTACGCTAAGGCCGGCGCAACCGCACAGCTCGACACCGACTGGGTCGCTTGCTACGCACCTATGTAATAAGGCTATCGCCTAAACTAAAATACCCTGGAGCAATCCGGGGTATTTTTATGCCCCGGCACTCTTCAGACATATTGTCTGCACCCTTGAAGTAGTACTTCATTTAAGACGTCCTGAGCTCGCTAAAAGTGCGCTTGAATAGCACACTTTTACCTTCGTGCGGATTGTCTTTTCATGAAGCAACTACTTTCTTGGCATGCAGTAAGTGCAGCCTGTAGCGAAAGTGATAGTATCGGGTGAAAAGGCAATAAAAAACCGCCTACTGGCGGATAGAATACTTTATATTT
>CAZZHV010000008.1:0-21489 GCA_964654135.1 uncultured Candidatus Saccharibacteria bacterium | reverse complement strand
TCGGGTGAAAAGGCAATAAAAAACCGCCTACTGGCGGATAGAATACTTTATATTTGGGGTTGAACGGGGTGGCTTCTCGATGTTTATTGATTGGCGTGAGCCAAAACATGAGAGAGCCACCCCGCCGCAGGTGAACGAATATCTTTGCCACAAAGGCAATGAATGAATTCGCTTCCACTGCGATATATTCAACCGGTTGTCACACCATGATCCACTGATCAGACGCACGAACCGAAGTTCAGAGCGGTATCAGCGGGTCACCCACTTGTTCGCCGCGGCGAAGAGCTGTCAGACGTTGACGCCGTAGTCCAGGGCCAGGCCCTTCATACCGGAGTCGTAGGACTCGCCGAGCGCGCGGAACTTCCAGATCTCGCCGTGACGGTAGAGCTCGCCGAAGAGCACGGTGGTCTTGTCGGCGAAGTCCTCGCTCAGGTCGAAGCGCGCGATCTCGTTGCCGTCCTGGTCGAGGAGGCGGATGTACGCGTTGCGCACCTGGCCGAAGGTCTGACCGTGCTCCTCGGCGCCGAAGATGTTCGCCGCGAGGACGATCTTCTGGACGTCGGACGTCAGACCGGCCAGGTTGACCTTGATGGCCTCGTCGTCTCCCGTGCCCTCGCCGGTGCGGTTGTCACCGGTGTGCTCGACGTTGCCGTCGGGCGTCTTGAGGTTGTTGAAGAAGACGAAGTCCGTGTCGGAGCCGACCTTGCCGGTGGCGGTGATCAGGAGCGCCAGGGCATCCACGTCGAACGGCTTGCCGTCGGTGGTCCGTGCGTCCCAGCCGAGGCCGGCGGTGACGAACTGCAGTCCGGTCTCCGGGAGGGAGTCGGCACGCTGGGTCAGCGCGGCGGCAGCGGTCTGGTCGCCGGCGGCGGCAGCAGCGGCAGCGGCCTGGGTGAGGCCGGGCTTGTCGAGGCTGACGTTTCCGCCCTTGCTGAGAGAAACACCCATTATGGATGCATCTCCTTTCGTGACAGTGAGGCTCCTCTTGTAGGAGTCTCGGTGGGGTTGAACATACCGTTGCAGGTTGCTGCGGTACAAAAAGAGATTTTACGGATTGTTTGCTAGTTTGTCAAGTAAATTTTACAACAAAGCGTAAGCGCGATTATCGTAGGACCAAAAAGAGCACACCACCAAGCAAGATAATGCATATAACAACCACCATAGCGCTGACCGAGCGGGCTTCTTTGTGTTTACGATCTACCGGCGGAACGACTCGTGAACCGTCGTCGTCGGCAACAAGTGCGCTTTGCGGTGTATGGCGAGAAGTAGGCGGTGTCTGAAAGTCTGAGATAGTACCGGCAGACAAAGCTTTTTCGTCGCCTTGCGTATGCGCGGGAAGCAGTAACTCCATGCTACGTTTTTTACGGCGCTCATGGCTGAACAGTTCAACGTTTAATGCCTGTTCTGTTTTACCAGTTCGCAAGTGCTCGCGCAGCACGCGACGCATGCCTTGTTCGCCAATGCGACCCGATTCGAAGTAACTCTTAAGGCTTTTGCCGCCCACAACAACAGATTCGGATGCTTTGATAAGGGTAGGTAGCGGCATGCTTTCTACGGTTTTTGGCGTGGCAACTTTTTCGAGCTGCTTCGTTGCAGTTGGCACAGCCACAACATCGAGGGCAGTGCCAGTTGTGCGTTCAACAGCCTGTTGTTGTGCAACACTCCGACGCGCAGTCTCGGCATGCGATAAAGGAGTTTGTTCGGGCTGCTTAGGTGGAGTTGCAAGGATATCAGCAATTGCGTCAACCCGAGCTTCTTCGCGCGTCTTTGCTGGAGCTTCACTCGATAGGGTATCGGGCTGCTTAGCTTGTTCTTGGGAGCGGATAACCGCGGTCATTCTTGTCTCGCGCACGCGAGCCTTCTCCTCGGAAACGGTCTTTTCACGGGCCATCGAACGGATAGCTTGCTCGTGCCCAGCAACAGTTTTACGCAATGTATCCGCTTCTTGTTGCAGCTTTTCTTGTACTGGCTTAAGTTTTTGCTCAGTCTTGATACGGCCACGGCGGCGACCAACGACATATCCAATGACACCGCCTATGAGCATACCCTTAAGCATGTCCTGCTGACGCTCAGCGTCCCGCTGGATGCGTTCGATACGATTATTGGGAGTGGGAGGCGTTGGATTAATTTCGCGGGCTGGCTCGGCGTCAGGAGCAGCCACAGCGCCATACGGAAATAGAGGTTCAGGGCCTCGCGGCTCTTCGGGGAGGGGCATTTCACCAGCAAAAGGTGGCTCACCGTCTCCGCCATGAGGTGGCTCGCCAGAGTTGAATCCACCAGCTCCGGATAAGTCTTGATCGGGTAAATCACCGCTATGCGGAGTAACTTCTTCTTTAATATGTGCAATTTGTGCTGCCACCAACGTTCCATCGTCGTTTGCATCTTCTGGTAATGTGTCGTTAAGGTCTGGTGTCTCTGGTTCGCGCGCTGCAACGGTATCGTTAAGTCCTAACTCCTTGATAACATCCTGCATTGCCTGGTCGATCAAATCTTCAGGGGAAGCCTCGGAAACTTCTTCTTGAGTTATCTCAGAACGCATATGTGTTAAGAAAGCTTCGTTCGCATCGATTGCTGCCAGCTCTTCGACGTTGTCCTCAACTTCGGTACGTTCCTGTTGGATAATCGGCAGCCTGTGTTCTACGTATTCGGTTACAACCGATCGAGCTTCGCCAGGTGTCAGGTGCTCGAGGTCATTGTATTTGTTTTTGTCCTCGTGCGTCTCGTATTTATCAGAAGTGTCAGAGGAGGGTACCTCAGACTCAGCCTTAGACTCATCTGAGCCAAGCCATGTTTTTTCGGGATTTAACGGCGACTCGTTCTTAGGTGTTTCGGGCAAGCCTTCGGGCCGTTTTATATCCTTAATTGCCGTAGCAGCTAGGAGTTCACTGGAGCTTGTGGATTTTTTGTCTTTGGATTCTTTAGAGGTAGTCTCAGTAGCCCCTTGCAAGGGACGGTCATGCGGCGTGCGCTCACCAGGAGTATACCGAGGTTCCATATGACTCTCAGTATATCAAGCAAGCATGAGCGTCCCAAACAAAAAGACTAGCCTGTATTGTTGGCTAGTCTTTTGTCCCTGAAACGATGTCCTAGTTTGTGGACTCAAAAATAGTCTTTGTTGGAGCTGTTGGGACAGGGTGAGTGGTATTCAAAATAGACCCACCGCCCCAATGTACGCTGACGAGACTTTTCTTCATAAACCCTCCTTCCGTAGTCGTTACTTTTGTAACGTACCTTCATAATGGCAGGTTCAATTGCTTCGTTCTATGAAAATATAGGCCCGCAACTTGTGAAAATATGCATAGCAACAGCGTACTGCTTGATTATTTATGTAAATTATTTTATAATTATGCAGTCCCAATCCGGGATTATGTTTCCAGGAACCGATCTCATCGGAGAGTGATCACCTTGACCGTGACCCGCGAGCAGCGCATCGTCGCCATGTTCGACCGTCTCAACGAGATGGACCCCGACAAGCAGGCCCGACTCGTCGAACTGGCGGAAGCCAGCATGGCCCACCGTCAGTTGACCGTCGAGCAGAACCGCCTGCACGTCATCGCCATCAGCGACCCCACCAAGGAGAACGTCGCCCGCTACCTCGACTACACCGAGGACACCGTCGACCCCTCCAAGAAGGCGCTCAACGCGCTGGCCTACGACCTCCTCAAGACGGGCTTCGCCGACGACGTCGACGCCTTCCGCGCCGACATGCGTGATCTGTTCAAGGAGGTCCGCGAGGACTTCAGCGAGCTCTTCGGCGACGTCGCCAACCGCGTCACCGCCGGTGTCACCGTCGTCCGCTCGAAGGCGCTCGTCGGTCTCGGCAAGCTCGCCGCCCGCGGCCTCAAGAGCTGATCGAAGCCGCACAAGCGACTTCTGGAAACCCCCGAATTACACGTAAGCCTTGAGGGCTTATAGTCTGGGTCATGGACTCGGAGACACACGCACGTGGCACCCGCCACATTCAACTTTTGCGTGTCGTCTCCGAGTCCTTTTCCATTCTCGAGTATCTTACGCCATGCTACATACTATTGCCCCGGCCATGACCGGGTGTTATGGTTATGCTATATAACCAAGGATTATTCATATGCAAAACAAACGTTCAGCAATCATTGTTAGCGTCGTTATGCTTGTCATTGCCACCGTTCTTATCGCTCTATTCGTTAGTAAGGCACAAGACAAATCCACTAATAATAAAACGAATACAACTTCTGGTTCTTCGTCATCTTCCATGGGTAACATGGATAGCAATTCATCTGGTAAAGCTGCGCAGACAAGCACCGTCGCCATTAAAGACTTTGCGTTTAGCCCGGCAACTATAACAGTAAAAGCTGGCACTACCGTTACATGGACCAACCAAGATTCCGCAGCACACACAGTCACATCTGAAAGCAGCTCAAAAGAGTCCTTTGATAGTGGTTCGATGGCAAAGGGAAAAACTTTTAGTCACACGTTTAAGACAGCAGGAACATTCAACTATATCTGCACCTTCCATCCAGATATGATGGGCAAAGTTGAAGTAACAGAGTAATGACCGGTCGTACTCACGACCTTGCCGCAATTACCGCGTTGGGTGCAGTTGTGCTCTTGAGTCCAGCACGAACCTTAACGCTATCGACAGTTCTTGTAGGTATACTTGCTAATCAAATTGGCGGCATTGCACCAGATATCGACCAGCCAACTGCGCCATTTTGGCGAAATCTACCTATTGGCGGCATTTTTGGCAAGGTAGTCGGCAAGCTGCTCGGCGGTCATCGTTTTTTGACTCATTCCATCTTGGGATTGGTCATTTTTGGTGTGCTGGTACACCTATTGCTTGTCGCACTTACGCCGTTAATGCCGCATGTAGATACCGGTTTTGTATGGTGGGCATTTATGATCGGTATGTTTTCACACCTGGTAATGGATTCTTTTACCCGAGAAGGCGTGCCATGGTTATTGCCAATACCTATCAAGTTTGGTTTTCCGCCACTTCGACGCTTGCGCATCGCTACAGGCAAGGCCGCAGAAATGCTTGTAGTTTTTCCAGGAATTGTCGCTTTAGATATTTGGTTTTGCGCCAGTCACTACAGCCATATTATTACACTCATGCACACCTACATCGTCTAGATTTTAGGCAATAAAAAACACCCTTGCTTGGGGTGGATGAAATTTCTTTGGTTGGGGGGGTTAACAGTGTGAATCAGGGCGGGTGCGGTCGGCGAGGTCTTCTGGATGATTCCAGAGTTGCAGACCCCGCCGCCGTACCTCAGGCCTTACGGCCAGGATGGATCACGCCTTGTCGGGGATCAGCTCCTTGGTGCCGGTGTCCTCGTCGAAGCCGTTGGGCTCGCCGTCGTTGTCCTCCTCGGGAGCCGGGAAGTACTTGCTCCAGAGGAGAGATGCCACGACAATGCCGAACGTCACAACGCCGGGGATGACCTCACCGAGATCGGTTCCGAGTGAGATGAGGATCAGCACGCTGAGAGCCATGATCGCCCAGTAGGCGCCGTGCTCCAGGTAGTCGAACTCCTCCAGCTTGTCGGTCTCCACGAAGTGGATGGACATGCTCCGAACGAACATCGCACCGATGGCCAGGCCGACGGTGATGTACAGGACGTTCGGGGTGATGGCGAAGGCGCCGGACACTCCGTCGAAGGAGAAGGACGCGTCCTGCAGTTCCAGGTAGAGGAACATGAAGAACGCCGCCTTACCGGACAGCTTCTTGATGCTGTACTTCCGCCCCGCGGCCTCGGCCTCCTTGCGCGCTTCGTCCTCGGCGGCCTCTTCTTCTTCGTTCTTGTTCTCGAAGTGGCTGGAGACCATGGAGACGCCCTGGTAGATGCCGATGGCGAAGATGCCGGGGACCCACAGGGAGCGCTCGTGGTAGTTCATGCAGATCGCCGCATAGACGATGACCGCGACCAGGAGGCCCACGTTGTCCATCCGGCCGATCTTCCCGAGAGCGCGCTCGACAGGCCTGAGCCAGACGGTGTCACGCTCGGTGAAGAAGAAGTCCAGACCGATCTGCAGCAGGTACATGCCGGCGAACATCGCGATCAGCGGGTGAGCGTGCTCCAGGTACTCGCCGTACTGGTGCGGGTCGTTCACGGCCAGCTTGCCGACCTCGAAGAAACCGAGGTGCGCGGTGAACTGGACGATCGCGATCGGGAAGTACAGACGCATGCCGACGACGGCGATCAGGATGCCCCAGGTGAGGAACCGGTGACGCCACTTGTCGTCGAGCTTGCGCAGGATTCCCGCGTTGATGACCGCGTTGTCGAACGACAGCGTGGTCTCCAGACCCGCCAGCAGGAAGGTGATGGCGACGGCTCCGGCGACGGCGGTGAGGGTTCCGACCTTGAGGGCCGTAAGCGCACCGACGACAGCCAGACCGATCACGGTCACGAGAAGGCTGCCGCCGTAGTAATGGCGCAGTCCCTTCTTGGGGGCGAGCGTTGCGGTTGTCATGCTAGATCAGAGCTCCTTTCGAGAGCTTTGTGGTGAGTTGTTGCAGGATGCAACAGTGCCAAACCAATGGCTTTGATTCACACTGTTAAGGTTCACGTCAGAGACGCAATGAGAGAAACTATACAATATACACACATTATGTGCAAGAAAATGGTAAAAATATATTTAATTTTGATTTAAAGTCTGGTACGATATGGGCGAGTTAATTTTATGAGCGTGGAACCTACTGTCGCTATAACTACTAGCGACAGTTCTCATGCATAAGGGTAGGGAATGTTTAGATACAGAAAAGCGGCAAAGAAATATAAAAGTCACAAGGACGATGTCTGTCCATTTTGTCAGCCCCTGCCAGAATATATTGTCGCGGAAGGCCCGCACAGTTTCGTCGTAAAAAGTATGTTCCCTTATGAGCTCTGGGAATTTCGCAATGTTACCGAGCACTTACTGGTCGTTCCAAAGCGCCATGTTAAGAGTTTTGCCAACCTTAATCAGGCAGAGCGTCATGAATTAATGGACGTTATTGCCGCGTATGAGGGTCAAAACTATAACATTTATGCCCGTTCGAGCAACAGCATACAGCGGACTATACCGCTCCACCAGCACACGCATATTATCAAAACAAGTGACAAACCAGCTAAAGCTAGCCTCTACCTAAAGAAGCCTTATTTTGTTGCCAAAGTATAAACGCCGGCTTATTGGCCAATAGTTACAGTAGCGCCGCCTAAGGTTTCGGCGAAGTAGCTATCGTGGGAGATGTAGATAATTGCACCGTGGTAGCTCTTGAGTGCATCTTCTAGCTCTTCAATGCTTGGCAGATCAAGGTGGTTCGTCGGTTCGTCCAAAATAAGAATGTGTGGATCGTTAGCCAGCATGGCAATCAGCTGGAAACGAGCTTTCTGACCACCGCTAAGGCGCTCGAGTACAACATCGCCATCCGAGCCGGGGTTAAAGAGATAGTCGCTCAAGAGCTGCTTAATGCGCTGCTCGTTTATCTGGGCACCTTTGTCTTCGTAGATTTGCACGATGGCGTCATGCAAAGTCAAAGATAGGTATGAGGGGTCAATTTCTTGCTCGTAATAACCCAGATTGAGTTCTTTTTCGGTGGCAATGTGACCTGCAAATTTGGTGCAGGGAGGTTCGGCACCACGAACTTTAGCCATAATGGCTCGCACCAGCGTGGTCTTACCGGCGCCGTTGCGACCATGCAGGCGAGTGCGCTCACCCTCGTGTAATGCAAAACTAACATCTTCAAACAATGGCTCATCACCATAACCCAAGCCCAGCTTAGAAACTTCAACAAGCAAGCGATGTGATTGCGTCTCTTTGGTACGGGTGCGGATGCGAATAGTGCGCGCCTTGTGCTTTTCGTAAGCAGCGACCAAGTTATCGTTCATGGTTTCGGTCGATTCGCGATCGATCCAGAAGGATGGTTTTTCCAGCTTTTCGAGTGTGGCAAGTTCTTTGCGGGCACGCTCTTCCTGGCCCTTAAAGCGGTGAATGGTGCCAGGATCGCGAGCTTTTTCCTTCATGCGACGGAAGCGCACGACATCGTTTTTGAGATTCTCGATGCGGCGCTGAGTAACGTCATATTCATTAACCTGCGAGACGATTTGGCTCTTGTTGGTGCGTAAGTACGCGTCGTAATTGCCCTTAAAAGTGTAGGCCTGACCATCGCGAATTTCGATAATACGATCGACTTGTTTAAGAACATCGCGGTCGTGCGTAATAACCAAAATTGCTTCTGGGGAATTTTTGAACCACTGGACAAACGCCTGCTTGGCGATGTAGTCCATGTGGTTAGTCGGTTCGTCGATCAGGGCAATATCGGCCCGCGAACGCTGCACTTTTATAAGTTCGACGAGACGTTTTTGACCACCGCTTAAATCGCCAAGTTTAGCGTGAATCTTTGACTCGTCCAACTGGTATTCGTTGAACATTTGGCGAATTTCGTCCTCAACCTGGTAGTAGCCAAGCTGCGCAAAACGTTCCAGCGCATCGGCGTATTGCTGCATTTTGCGATCACTAGTTCCCATATGTTCCGGGTACGTCGCCATAATATGGCTCAGCTGCGCGTATTCTGGCAAATCGCCCTGAATATATTCGAGAACTGTCTTATTTTCGTGACCATGGTGTTCCTGACGGCTCGTGACAAGAATCGAACCACGCCGTGGCACAATTTCGCCTTCAAAGTCTTTGTCGTCGCCACTAATCATATTAAGCAGGGTAGACTTACCGGTACCATTGCGACCAATGAGTCCGACCTTTTCGTTTGGCTGCACTGAAAAACTAAGATCCTGGTAGAGGATCTTATTGCCAAAGGATTTTTCTTCGATATCAACTGAAAGAATCATTCCCCTAATAGTACCACTTACCCCTGATAAACGATAGTCTAAAGCAACGTATTAGAAAGCAATGCAACGATATGGTAAAATTTACAAGCCTATTCTGGCATACACTTCGACGAAAGGAATGAAGGTGAAAGCCTTCATACGAAAGAATCTCTGGCTTCTGGGCGTGCTGATCGCAGTCCTTGTGATCTTCGGACAGTCGATTATCGGCCTGTTTCACGAGTCTGCAACGGAGTCACTTAGTGCACTCCAAAAGCAGAACGGACAGTCGCTGGTCGTCAGTGCCGAGCTGAACACCAAGGAACACGAGCTCACTGCGAAGCTCAAGGGTGGCAAGACCTACAAGGTCGATTACCCATCGAGCTACGAAGATGATCTCGTCGACCAGCTCCATGCCCACAAGGTCGACTACAAGGTCAACCACGGTGGTTTCGACTGGCTCTGGCTCCTCGGCCTTCTGCCGATCATCCTGATCATCGGTGCCCTGATGTTCCTGCTCCGCAATGGGATGTCTGCGGGTATCAAGGTCCTCCCCAAGCTTGGGAGTTTCAACGCAGAGCGGCCTGAGATCAGGTTCGAAAACGTCATAGGCGCCGACGAGGCGATCGCCGATCTCCAGCTAGTTGTTGAGGCTCTCAGGGACCCTCAGAACTACAACGGCCCGGCCATCGACCAAGGCATTTTGCTGGATGGTGAGACGGGTGTCGGCAAGACGCTGCTGGCCAAGGCGGTTGCAGGTGAAGCTGACGTTCCGTTCTACTACCTGAGTGGTCCGGCGCTCACCAGCATGTTCGTCAACCACAGCGCACGGCTGATAGCCGAGTTTTTCTCAAGCGTCAAGAAAGAGCTTGAGGAGCGTGGTGAAAACGCCGCGATCATCTTCATGGATGAAGTAGACGGTCTGGCGCACAAGCGCTCAGTACATGACCACACTCTCGGCGGGCAGCAGGAGCGCAACACCACAACTGATGCACTCCTCCACGAGCTCGGCATTCTGTTCGAGCAGTACCCGTTCGTGATTGTCATCGGTGCCACGAATCACAAGAAGGCTATCGACGAAGCCATCTTGCGCCCGGGTCGACTTGGCAAGCACATCCCCATGCCCAAACCAGATGTCCTGGCGCGGCAGAAGATGTTCCAGCTCTACACCGAGAACCACGAGCTGGACGGGCACGTCGATCTGAGGCCGCTGGCGCAACTGACAAGCGACATGAGCGGCGCCCAGATCGAAGAGGTCGTCAAGGAGGCAGAACGGCTCACATATCGTGCCACAGGCGGCAAGGACAAGACTCTCACTATGGAGACGCTGCGTACAGCAGTAATCCGTGTGGCCATGGGTGTGCCGCGAGAGTCAGCTGCCGTGCACGAAGCAGATGCGGTAATCGCAGCCATCCATGAGAGTGGACACACTGTTGCTGCGCTCAGCACTGACCGGTTCACGCTGCAACACGTCACGATCATCCCGATCGAGCAGAGCGGTGGCAGCACCTGGTTCACGCGCGACGACAGGCAGCTGATCACTCGACCGATCCTCATGGAGGAACTGACCGTCCTGATGGGCGGCCTGGCGGCCGAGCAGCACCTCAATCCTCAACGAGGAGCGAGCGCCGGTGTGGCACACGATCTGGAGATCGCTACGGCGATGGCAACGCGCGCAGTCTGTGCGACAACCATCGGCGGAGTACTGATGACCGTCGATCCCAGCACATGGGAAGATCACCCGCAGGCGCCGCTGATCAGCAACGCTATCCAGCATCTGCTGAATGAGGCACTGGCAGCAGCCAAGTCGCTCATCGCTGACCAGGTCAGCCTCGTAGAGGCTCTGCGTGACAGGCTGCTGACCGACAAGGCGCTCAGCCGTGAGCAGGTTCTGGAGATCCAGGAGCAAACGCAAGCTGCCTGACTAGGCAAAATGGTTAGCCTAGGCTAACAAGTCCGGAAATTCCGGGCCACGACAGATGGGACCGTGAGGTCATATGCACACGCGTGCATCTCACCCCCATCTGTCGGCTACAACTACGTATGACACCGCCAACTAGGGCGGTTTTTGATTTTAAAAATACCCCGGCGTAATCCAGGGTATTTTTATATGCGTTTCGCGGAGCCTAGAAAGGCTTGGCAAGTTGCGGGTTATCGAGTTGTTCACTAATGCGCATCAGTTCATTGTATTTAGCAATGCGGTCTGAGCGTGAGAATGAACCAGTCTTGATCTGACCTGTGTTAAGGCCAACTGCCAGGTGGGCAATTGTGGCGTCTTCGGTCTCGCCAGAGCGATGTGACATCACGGTGTTCCAACCAGCTTCTTGGGCCATCTGGACGGCACGAATTGTTTCGGTAAGAGAACCAATTTGGTTTGGTTTGATCAAAATAGCGTTTGCAGACTTTTCGGCAATCGCTTTCTCGAGCAATTTAGTGTTAGTTACGAGCAAATCGTCACCGACAAGCTGGAGCCTGTCGCCAAGGGTTTCGGTGAGCTGCTTCCAACCGTCCCAGTCGTCTTCGCCGAGACCATCTTCGATAGAAATAAGTGGGAACTTATCTGCAAGGTCTTTGTAGAAGTCGATGAGTTCGGTCGTTGTAAACATACGCTGTTCGCGTGAGAAGTTGTATGCACCTTCGACCATGAGTTCACTAGAGGCAACATCGAGTGCTAATTTAACGTCGGTTCCCATTTGGTAACCGGCCTTGGCTACAGCTTCTTCGATAAGTTCAAGAGCTTCGTTTGAGCCGCCCTTAACGCTCGGTGCGTAGCCACCTTCGTCGCCAACAGTAGTAGCATAGTCTTTGGCAGCAAGGACCTTGCCGAGTACGTGATAAATTTCGCTCGCCATTTGCATAGCGTGCGCAAAGCTTGTAGCACCGACAGGCATGATCATAAACTCTTGAATGTCAGTCGAGCCGGAAGCGTGCTTGCCGCCGTTCATGATGTTAAGCATTGGAAGTGGCAGGGTATAGGTAGTATTGCCGACAAGCTCACCGACATATTTAAAGAGTGGCTTGCCCTGTGACGCTGCCGCTGCGCGAGCAAGCGCCAGTGAAACTGCCAAAATAGCGTTTGCACCCAGCTTGCTCTTGTTCTCGGTACCGTCAAGATCGATCATAGCCTGGTCGAGCTCAAACTGGTTTTCGACGTCGCGTCCAATGAGTACTGGTGCGATTGCATCGTTTACATTGGCAACTGCCTGGCTAACACCCTTACCGTTAAATGCATCGCCACCATCGCGAAGCTCGAGAGCCTCACCGGCACCAGTTGACGCACCAGATGGTACTGCTGCGCGACCGAGTGTACCGTCTTCACAGATAACATCACATTCAACTGTTGGAAAACCGCGGGAATCAAAAATGGTTCGAGCGTGAATACTTTGGATTTTCATTGACAAGCCCCTTATACTACTTATGTTATGGCTTTTATTTCAATCTACGACACCGACGCAACCGATAAACAACGTTTCACCGAATTGTTATCCGGTTCTGAACATCAGTTTAAGCTGCTCGACGAGCAGGTAAGCCTCAAGAATAGTAACCCCGAGACTGAGGTAATTTCAATATTTGTTAACGATAATGTCACCCGCGAGATCATGGAGAGCATGCCTAAACTCAAGTTGATCGCTACACGCTCTACTGGCTTTGATCATATTGACCTCGAGGCGGCTCGTGAAAAAGGTATAACTGTAACAAACGTGCCACGCTATGGCGAGCAGACTGTTGCAGAATTCACGTTTGCATTGCTACTAACACTATCTCGCAAAATTATTGCAGCACGAGCAAGTATTCTCGAAGGTGATATCGATATGCCAGCGCTGGCTGGTTTTGACTTGCAGGGCAAAACTATCGGTATCATTGGCACTGGTCGCATTGGCCAGCATGCGATTGCGATTGCCAAAGGTTTTGGCATGAATGTTATCGCCTACGACCTCTATCCAAACCAAAAAGCTGCCGAAGAACTTGGTTTTACCTACGTAGAGTTATCTGAACTTGCAGGCCAAAGTGATGTTATCTCATTGCACGCACCGGCAACTGCAGAAACACACCATCTAGTTGACAGCGACTTCCTGGGACGAGTAAAATCACGAGCTGTATTGGTTAACACGGCACGTGGCGAACTCATCGACACAACAGCACTCGTTAGGGCACTCAGCGATAACAAGCTCGCTGGGGCAGCGCTTGATGTTTTGGAACACGAAGAATTGTTGCGCGTTAAAGCCGCGGATATACACGAAAAGATATCACCAGAACTTGCACAAGCAATCGTTGATACGGCAGCACTCAAGTCTATGGAAAACGTCATCCTAACACCACATGCGGCGTTCAACACCCACGAGGCAGTGGATCGCATCCGACAAACAACCATACAAAATATTATTGATTTTTATAAAGGTGAGACACCGAACAAAGTTGGGGCATAAATTATGGCAATGGGACAATTACTAATTACACGTCACTGTGAATCTGAGTGGAATGCACTCGGTAAATGGACAGGCACTACCGACGTTCACTTGTCAGCAAACGGCTTTCACCAAGCAGCACAAATTGGTGAAGCCCTCAAAGATATCAAAATCGATGAGGCATTTTGCTCACTCCAAATTCGCACCAAAGAAACACTCGAGGGCATTCTTGATGGCTCAGGTCAGATTGAAGTACCTTATGAACGCAGCGGCGACATTAACGAACGTGACTACGGTGATTACACCGGCATGAACAAGTGGGAAGTTCGCGATAAAGTAGGCGAGGAAGAATTTAATAGCATTCGTCGCGATTGGAACCACCCGATCACCAATGGCGAAACTCTCAAAGATGTTTACGAACGAGCTGTGCCTTTTTACCAACATGTTATTTTGCCAAGGCTCAAAGAAGGCAAGACCATTCTTGTCGTATCACACGGCAACTCTATTCGCGCACTTATGAAGTACATTGAATCTATCAGCGACGAAGACATCGCCAGCGTAGAAATGCTATTCGGCACTATCCTCGACTACAAAGTCAAAGAAGACGGCACAGTTGATGCCAAGAGTTTGATGCAAATCGAGATGACCGCACCGCCAGCCTAAGGTCGAAGAACACGTCTTTTAGTACAAAATTTCGCCAAAAATTCTGGTGCGCATCATATAGAGGCGCAGAAGCACCAGGTACCCATGAAAAACAAGCAGCCACACTCCCAAACTCCTAAAGAAGTAAGGGAGTGTTTCTGTAATACTCGACGAAACGAGCATTTGCCAATCGTTTGTCAGGCAATAGTGTAATACCGGCATAATTACCATCGTGTATACGATAAGGCAAACTGCAATCGCAAATCGCCATAAAAGTCGTACAGCCAGGCCGCGTTGCATGGGGCTGTTCACAATAGTGCCGCTGGCAATGCGCACCTCGTGTCTAGCGAGTCGCCATTCGCTAACGTTGCTCGCAACAAAGGCCACGCCAGCGTATAAAATCCACCCAAAAATACCCCAAAACAAAATTCCCAGTCCATTATTAAGCACAGAGCTATTCGTAATACGGAGCAGGGGATCGACAACATTTGTACTATACGCGTTGAATATCTGGTCATCGAATGTTGCCGGACGGACTTCGCCATTAAGTGTTACGAGCAATAAGTGGCCTCCCATGATGGTGATAGCCAAAAGAAAACTCGTAATGACGCTTGCACTTGAAGGAATAAGGGTGTGGCAGAAGATTTTGACACTGGTTATAAACGAAGATTGCGACCGAACGAACATAATACATATAGTATACCGGTTATGGTATAGATTTTCGAAATAAGTTGTTGCCTTAAATTGCTCATGCTACTATATGGTCATCAAATAACAAACAAAAATGAAGAAAAGCTGAAAAAATAAAAGGAAGGGCACGAACCATGGCAACTAAACCAAAAGCCAAACGGAGTAGCGCAGCCAAACCACGCAGCAGCGCCAAAGTAGTAAATAATAAAAATGTAGGTATGACCTGGATGGGCAAACGCTGGATTGGCTCATTTGCAGCGCTCGCTGTTATGATTGTGGGCATTGCCACACTCATGCTCAGCCATGCTGCAAGTGTTACCGGACCAATTACCGGCATCGCCAACAAATGTCTCGACAACAGCGCTGCAAAAGTTGCTGATGGCAACAAAATTCAGCTCTGGCAGTGTAATGGTACCGTTGCTCAAGCTTGGACTCTACCTGGCGACGGTACGATTCGCGTACAAGGATATTGTCTCGACGTTCAGGCAGCGGCTAAAACTTCTAAGACCCTTGTTCAGCTATACCACTGCAACGGAACCGTAGCGCAGCAATGGAAAGTCAATAAAGATGCTAAGACTATCATTAATCCAAATTCAGGCATGTGTCTCGATGACCAATATGCCAAAACTGACAATGGCAATCAGGTATGGATCTACACCTGTAACGGCACGGACGCCCAAAAGTGGACAGTTCCTACAATCTCAACACCTCGACCTGCAGCTCCTGCTAACCTCAAGGGCTCTGTCGTTGGTAGCGGCGTAACACTCAATTGGACTGCGAGCAGCAGTACTGGCATTGCCAACTACAAAGTTCTACGTGGTGGCCAGGTTATAGCCACGCTCGGCGCAACTATTACTACATACGCAGATAACAATGTAACCTCTGGCCAGACATATGCCTACCAAGTTCAGGCAGTTAATAGCGGTGGCGCCACCTCTGACCTGAGTAATAGTGTATCCGTGAAGTACACCGCGCCAAGCACTCCAACGCCTCCAAGTAGCACCAATAATCCTCGCGGCAAGGGCCTGTACGTCAGCCCAAGCTACGCTAATGCTGGTCGGCCTGCAGCACTTGCAACTCAGCCAATTGCTGAATGGTTTGGCGACTGGACGCCAACTCCTGCTGGAGCAGTTAAGACACTCGTCGACAGTGCCAGCAGCAAGGGTCAACTCGCTCAACTTGTTGCCTACAATGTTCCACATCGTGACTGTGGCAGCTACTCTGCAGGTGGCGCTAAAGACGCAGCAACGTACAAAACTTGGATTCGCAACTTTGCCAGTGGTATTGGCAACCGCGAAGCGATTGTTGTCCTCGAACCAGATGCGCTTGCACAAATGGACTGCCTGGGTGCAGGTGACCAAAATGAACGTTTGTCACTCATATCTGATGCCGTAAACGTATTCTCAAGCCAGACCAAAGCGTACGTCTACATCGACGCAGGCACATCAGCTTGGATTAATGCAACTGATATGGCATCACGTCTCAATCGCGCTAACATTGCAAATGCACGCGGCTTCTCTCTAAACGTATCAAACTTCCAGACAAACGATAGCAACATTAACTACGGCAATACCGTATCGGGTAAGGTTGGCGGCAAGCCATATGTTGTCGACACCAGTCGAAATGGCCAAGGCCCTACAGCAGACAACCAATGGTGTAACCCTCCAGGACGTGGTCTCGGCAAGAAACCAACCACCACTTCGGGCCAAACGAATGTTGATGCCTACCTCTGGATTAAACGAGCAGGTGAGTCCGACGGAAACTGCAACGGCGGCCCAGCAGCCGGTCAGTGGTTCGGATCGTACGCACAAATGCTAATTACTAACGCCAAGTATTAGTACTTAGTCTCGACATGCAAAAGAGCCGCTTCAATACAGCGGCTCTTTTCTTGTAAAATTCCTTACAGCTCCAAGACGGACGAAGCAGTATAGTGTGCTTATGAAACATAATACAAAAACCTTCAACCTGTGCCTTTTTATTATTGCTCTTGCGGTTCCAGTTACGGCAGGCGTTATCGGTTCACTCGCCACAAATAGCCAAATCGATACATGGTACGCTACACTTACGAAGCCTGGCTTTAATCCGCCAAATTGGGTCTTTGGGCCAGTATGGAGTTTTTTGTATCTACTGCAGGGAATTGCGTTCTACACCATACTTCATCAGCGCGAGCATCCGCGTAAACTCGCCACTGGTCTGTTTCTGTTCCAGATCACACTCAACCTACTATGGTCGCTTGTCTTCTTTGGCATGCATCAGCCAGTCTGGGCTCTCGTAGATATCGTCTTTTTGTGGGGTAGCATTATTCTCACAATGTGGAGCTTTAGCCCAATTAGCTACAAAGCAGCGCAGTTGCTTTGGCCGTACCTTGCATGGGTAACGTTTGCAACTGCGCTGAACATTGGTATTGTTATACGTAACTTCGTTTAGTATTAGTTATTTTCGTGGTCCCATTCCACGGGGCCAATACCGTTATCGTCATCCTCGGAGTCAGGTCTGTAGTCCACTTCCTTTACAAATTGTTCCTGGTCAATTGTTGGGCGAACGACGTCACCTGGCTTATGTGCTTGTTGCTGCCATTCTTGGTCACGCAAGTTCTGCTCTTCTTCTGAGTCCATAACTCCTCCTTATCCACATACCATTATGAGAGCATTGCTGAGCCATGCTGTGAAATATCTTGCATCTCACATATACTAGTAGCTATATGAGAGCGCTACACGAACCACTCGTTTTTGTTGATATCGAAACTACTGGACTCAGCCCGACCAGTGGACGCGTCATTGAAGTTGCCGCAATTCGTGTCCAAAATGGGGAAGTTGTTCAGGAGCTCAATAAGCTCATCGACCCAGGCACTGAATTGTCACGTTTTACTACGCAACTTACTGGCATTACCGACGATGATTTGCGTGTAGCGCCAGTTTTTGAAGAAATCGCCGAGGAATTACATCAAATTTTGGATGGTGCAGTTTTTGTGGCGCACAACGTTAATTTTGACTACTCGTTCCTTAAGCAAGAATTCGCACGCATAGGCCGTGATTTTGATCCGCTGCGCTTATGTACTGTACGTTTATCACGGGCGCTCTATCCAGAATACAAAAGCCATAAATTGGCTAATCTTATTGAGCGTCATGGTTTTAGCTATGCCGCACGACACCGTGCGTATGACGATGCAAACGTGCTCTGGCAGTTCTTGCAGCACGCTGAAACAGCTTTTGAGCGAGACATCCTGCTGCAGGCTATTGCCAAGCAGGTTAAACTTCCGCTCCTTTCCAAAACGTTCGACGAAGGGCAGACTGCGTGAAAAGTCCTGTCCGCTTGGTGCGAAATATAGACGCCGGGCGACTATTCGATACCTTTATCTTAAGCTCAATTGTCACCGTACTTGTGGTGCGTTTGTATTTACATCTTTCTGGTTACCCGCAAATAGGCGGCAACGGCTTGCACATTGCCCATTTGCTGCCTGGTGGTATTTTAATGCTAGCTGCAATGCTCGTTATGATGGGCGCTATCAATCGCTCATCGCGTGAGTTCGCTGCTTATCTTGGTGGCATTGGATTTGGCCTTTTTTGGGATGAACTTGGTAAGTTTATAACTCAGGATAATAATTATTTCTTCAAGCCAGCAGTGAGCATTATCTATGTCTCATTCGTAGTTTTATACCTCTTAACGCGCTATATTATTCGGCGCACCTACCATCCAGCCGACTACTTGGCTAATGCTATTGGCTTAGCAATGGAGGGCGCAATTGATGAACTTGATGAGCGTGAATACACTCGCGCTCGCGAACTTCTTGCCAAATCCGACCCTCACCATCCGCTATACAAAACTGCAGCAGCTTTTATTGATCACGCCAAGCCCACCAAACAAAGCCAGCCTTTTATTATCAATCGTTGGGCAAGCAGGGTACACGCTTATTTCCAGATGTTAATTCGACGTCCACGCTTTGCCGCTACACTGCTCACACTGTTCTATATTTATGGAATTGGCATCCTAGCTGTGGTTGTTGGCTCACTGGTGTTACAAAGAACCTTTAACGGCTCAATTTTAGACATAATTGCGCCAGGCAATCAGAATAATATATTTGCGATTGTTTCTTCAGCCGCCTCTACCGGATACATTGTCTGGGGTGCTTGGTATATTCAGACCAATCGAACGCACACTGCGTTGCAACGCTTCGAAACTGCACTACTTATTAACATTTTTGTCACACAAGTATTCCTATTTTTTAGTTACCAGCTAACGGCAATCGTAACCCTCGTTGTCGCAATCATATTACTCGCCGCTGTTCGCATGCTACTGAGCGAAACTACTTCAAATACATAGCGCCGCACACAAAAAAGTTAATTCAGTAATCTTTAATACTTAAGGATTATAGTGGGAAGTAATGAAACGTTCCGCCGCCCATTCATTAAAATTTTTTATTGCAGTGATTATAGTAGTTGCTGCGGTTTTGGCGTCTGGTTATAGTATCACTAGGAAAACTTCCGCTCATACACGCACGCAAGCAAGTAACAAAGAGGAGACTGCTACGACTTCATCCGCAGCAGACAAAGCCCAAGTGGCCGTGGCGAAAGCCACGTTTATTTCGAGTGTTCAGAGTACAATCAGTAACTACACGGCTGCTGATATTGGCGTTTCAATGATCGACCTCGACACAGACGCGCAAACTGATGTTGGCGAAACAGCCGCGTATACAGCGGCTAGCACTACGAAAGTACTAACCGCTATCTTATATCTACATCGTGTTGAACAGGGCAGCGCTACGCTTGATACAGTCATTAATGGATCGTCGGCGCAAACGTTGCTGCAAAAAATGATCAACCTCAGTGACAACGATGCCTGGGCAGACCTCAACGATTACCTCGGTAAGCCGCAGTTACAGGCTTACGGCGCAAATCTAGGACTAACGTCGTACGATCCGTACGAGAACACCATAACACCCCATGATGAGGCACAGTTATTGGCCAAACTTTACGACGGCGAACTCATTACACAAACGCACGCTAAACTTCTTTATTCATACATGCAGCACACAAGTAACGAAGATCTGATTTCGGCCGCGTTGCCGTCTGCTGCTACAATCTACCACAAATACGGCTACCTGGGTGGCGAGCTACACGACGCCGCCATTATCACTTACAAAGGTCATCACATTGCGCTGACTATCTACACAAAGGGTACTGACCTTAGTGATTACGACGCTCGAACCGCCATATTTCACACTATTACCAGCGCCGCGACCGCCTACATGGAGGCAAAATAGGCTGTTTCTCAGCTTTCTTTAAACTAAGGTCTATACACTAGCTAGTATGAGAATTTTGATTATAGAAGACGAACACAAGATTGCCCGAGCCATCAAAGAAGGCCTCGAGGGGGAATCATATGCTGCGGACATTTCATTTGATGGCCAAGAAGGCCTCAACGCTGCCCGCTACGAAGAATACGACCTTATTATTTTAGATCGCATGTTGCCAGGCGGCATGGACGGCGCAGAAATCTGCAAAACTCTTCGTGAAGAAGGCAACCACACGCCAATTCTTATTTTGACCGCTCGCGACCAAGTACGCGATCGCGTAGCTGGTCTCAATGCCGGTGCCGACGACTACCTTGTTAAGCCGTTCTCGTTCGAGGAGCTACTCGCACGAGTTAAAGCACTCCTGCGACGCCCACACGAGACATTGGGCGAAGAGCTACAGGTTTCGGATCTAACACTCAACACTGTAACGCACGAAATTATTCGTAGTAGCAAACATATTTCGTTGTCGAGCAAGGAATATGCACTCCTTGAGTATTTAATGCGCAACAAAAATAAGGTCCTCAGCAAACACAATATTATTACCCATGTGTGGGACTTTGACGCCGACATATTACCGAACACGGTCGAAGTGTTTATGGCTTATTTGCGTGCTAAAATTGATAAACCATTCGATAAACCTGCGCTCCTGCAAACAGTCCGTGGTTTTGGCTATAAAATAGGTGATTAAGCATTAAATGAAAATTGATACTGAACATGTTAAGCGTTTTTTGCAGTCAAGTACTGCTCGATTAACAGCGTCATATCTCGGGATCATTATGGTCATGAGCGTTGGCTTCAGTATGGTTTTTTACAATACCTCATTCAAAGAGCTCGGTCGCCGCGACCCACCACCAACATTCTTTAGCCAATACAGTAACGATTTTGAAACCGGATACAAAACATATGTTATCGATCGAGTGCACGATGCGCGCGTGCATCTATTATGGAATCTTGTCCTGCTCAATACACTAGCATTACTCGGTGGCGCCTATGTTAGTTACATTCTGGCGCGACACACACTAGAGCCAATCGAAGAGGCCATGGAAGCGCAAGCCCGCTTCGCATCAGATGCCTCTCACGAACTACGAACGCCGCTGGCTGCCATTCAGGCAGAAAATGAAGTGGCACTCCGCAAAGAACATCTCAGCGAAGCACGAGCCCGTGAGCTCCTTCACAGCAACGTTGAAGAAGTTAAAAAATTACGCGAACTTGCCGAAGGCTTATTGCGCTTAGCGCGCGAGGATAATCATGACCTGCGCATGGAAGCCGTGGCGCTCAGCGATGTAACAACCGATGCCATCAATCGAGTAATCAAAACGGCGCAAGCCAAGAATATCGAAATCGACGATCAAGCCCCAACTCTTAAGGCCGTTGGCGATCTGCCAAGTCTTACCCAAATTGTCGCCGTATTGCTCGACAACGCCATTAAGTACAGCGACACCAGAAAACGAGTACATATAACCGGCGAGCAACAGGGAAAATACGTTTATCTGCACGTTCGCGACGAAGGCCAGGGCATCGAAGCCGAGCACCTACCTCATATTTTTGATCGATTTTATCGAGCCGACAGTTCACGTTCTAGTCAAAACACCAGCGGCTATGGCTTAGGGCTTAGCATTGCTTACAAAATTGTCCAGCAACACGGCGGTAGCATCTCCGTAACCAGCGCACCAGGGCAGGGCTC
>CAZZHV010000007.1:16891-39544 GCA_964654135.1 uncultured Candidatus Saccharibacteria bacterium | reverse complement strand
CGCAGAGGTCTGCAAAACCTTGTACACCGGTTCGAATCCGGTTGGTGCCTCCAAATTTAGCTGCAAAAATAAAGTTTGTTTATATAAAAAGTACGAGTTCATCCAAAAGGGTGGGCTTTTTTGTTATAATTAGTTGTAACTAGCGACAAGAATCGAAGGATATATGGATCCAAATAACCAACCCTGGACGCCGCGGCCTTATGAGCCAGAGGCTCCCGAACAACCTACAAGCCAGTCACAGCAGCCTCCTATGCCGCAGCCTATGAGCCCGTGGCAACCTACGCCCGAGGTGCAGCAGCCGCAGCAACAGCCACAACCGCAATTTCCGACTCCACCAGTTCCACCGGTACCACATCGCCAACCTCAACAGCAGTGGAATCAACCACAGCAATCTGTAGCGCAGCCACAACCGCAATCAATGTCGACGCAACCATTCGGCACGCCCCAGCAATTTGGTGGCCAGATGGCAGAACTTCCGCCGCTCGCTAATCGCGATCAGCTTAGCAGCTATTCTCCCGACGAAAAGAAGCAGCGTCTTGTTATGTGGATGGTTATTTTGGCAGCCGTCATTATTCCTGCACTCATCATTGGGCTGGTCTTTTTGACCAAAAACTCAAGTGATACTGCCAAGCAGAAGCAACAACAGACCGCAGCTCAGGTTACATACAACGCTGATGCAATCAAACAACTTTCTACGGGCACAGCAACTGATGCTCAAGTTGCAAAGCTAGACAAAAACGCTACTTTCTACACAGTACTCAAGGCTGCGGCTAAGCAGCCAATCGTGAATACCAAGTGGGATGTTTACTATACAAGTGCCCAGGATGCCAAGCGCGGCGATCAGTACACTTTCTACGACACAACCATCGACTACAAAACCAAGGGTTACTCATATGGCGAGAACTCGTACAGTAACTTGGGTGTTTTCCAGACACGCTGTATTGGCGATAAGCAGTACAACTTTAACGACAGCAAGCTTACGAGCGCACCATCATGGCAAGCGGCTAGCGATAGCACCGACTGTGCCCTGAGCACAGTTACTATGCATCTTAACGACGGCCTTAATACCGGCGGTCTTGACGACAAACAGGCCGATGCATTTATGAGCAAGCTCCAGCAATCCGGCGTCATGAAGGTTAATAATGTTTCGTTGGTAACAAACAAAGACAAGCAATATATTAAAGTCGATGCCAATGTTGTGCCACAGAAGCAGGGAAATGGTGACATTTACTGGGGTGTTCAACGATTTATGAGCGCTTTCCAGGCAACTGGCATGGACGCTACTAAGCACCCTTACACCTTCTTTGGCTCGAGTGGCGAAGGCGCACATGTCGTGTACTACGCCGACATGGCAACTCAGTTGCCCGTTTATTCTGCGATTGAATCAACACCTTCGTATGACAAATTTGGCAAGCCACAGATTGCAACTTCATGGAGCCACCGCTTTATTGAGTACGCTTTCCCGACTGAGGTCACAGCACAGAACATTAACGATCACTCGCCAATTACATTTACTGCTTGGCCAGATCATTAAATACTAGCGTTTACCTGGGGTAGTTTGATACAATGACCCCAGGTAATTCCGGGCGAGTGGCGGAATTGGTATACGCGGCGGACTTAAAATCCGCTGACTTCACGGTCTTGAGGGTTCGAGTCCCTCCTCGCCCACCAACTAAAAAGAACTAGCATCAGCTAGTTCTTTTTAGTTCTTGAGTCCAGTCAGGGACGAGATGAGTAAGCCATAAGCACCATATACTTTTGCACACCAATACGATATGCTAAGAGTACAATCCGTAAATAAAGGCTGCTTACTTTGTTTAAGGCTACAAAGCTCACCCGCAATTTTGTACAAAGCTCACTTTTTAAGCCACTCGGCCATTCTCGCCAGTTTTTTGTGGGTGCTGTGACTGCCACTGGCTTATTAGGCGTTGTGGCGTTTGGCCTTATGACCAAATCCTCCATTGAGGTTCATGTAATGCCAGAGAAGGCAACAGATACGAGCGTCGAGGCTCAGGTGTCCCCACCAAATAGCGACACCCAAGAGCCAGAGGTAGCAACAACAGCGGACACCCCTGTTGGTTACCAGCAAGCTGCTCCTAGCCAATCAATACCATCTGGGGCTGTAACACCTACGAAAACCACCCCCGTGACTAACAAAAGCTCTCAAGCAGCTACCTCGGCAGCTAAACAGGCCAGCCAACCTGCTACGCCAGCATCCATACCAAAGCCCGAGCCCACTACGGTTGACCTATCAACGCTAGGGGTGCATGTTGCAACAGGGGTAAAAGTGCCTCTGTAGAGCGGCCAAAGAGATTTCTAATACGCTTGTGTATACTTGACTTTTGTGGTATAATTATATGGTTTCGTCGAATCCATCATTTGAGGTGGAGTTCCGAAGCACCTTGAAATAGACAGATCACAAAAGTGAGAGACACGAGCCCACATATAAACTATGGGTTTGTGCCCTCACTTTTGTGTAAAGATTACACAACTCTCTGCTGAGAGCATTTGGAGTGAGTTCCCGGAAAGGTTAGGTGAACCATGAGCGGTCTCGACCGTACTCAGGTCATCGCCCTGTTCGTCGTTGGTCTCGTCGCTGCATGCGCCATCGCGGCCTGCGTTCGACACCTCGTCATCAGCTACCGCAACCCCAAGGTCTTCGTGGCCTACGGTTCGCTGCGGCGCTGGTACAACCAGAGCCCGAACTTCGTGTTCAAGGTTCTGCGCATGACCTTCGGTTCGATCAGGGAGCAGCCGCTGCCCACCAAGCAGACCCTGCAGCCCGTCGCCCAGCCGAAGTCCCGGTCCAAGTCCCCGCTGTTCCAGCGTGACCCGGCCGACTTCGTGGTCGAAGAGATCGACCTCGCACACCGCACCATGGTCACGGCCTTCGTGCTGCGTGCCCTTGGCTACGACCCGGAAGGCGTTCTGACTCACGTTCAGCACACGCTCCGACCTGGTGACCTCGCTGAGATCCAGCGTCTCATCGACTCGCTCCACACTCCGCGCATCCAGCCCGGCCGCTGCCAGTACCAGCCCGCGTCCCTCAAGGACCGCGCTCCGCACCGCCTCAAGTCGATGGAGTTCGACCTGTTCGTCAACGTCCTGGTGTTCAACGACAAGTTCGTTCTGCTGTGCGTCAAGTACGCCGGCTACATCAAGTACCTGATCGACCTCGCTCACACCATCGAGAACCCCATGACCGCCGACGGCGCCACCCCTCGGGAGCACGTCCCCGGACAGGAGGCTATCGGCTCGTACTACAACATGCAGTTGGAGTACTACCCCAACGAGCTGGCCAACCGCTGACCACCAAGGAGAACGTCAACTACTAGTTGAACCGCCCTGAGTGCTCGCACTCCCAATAGGTTGAGAAGCAGAGAGAAGAGCCCATAGAGAGCTCGGAAAAATGTTGTACGCCCATGTGGCTGTACTCTTTTCCTCCGTGTAATCCCCCTCTTCTGTCTGTTTCTCTCCTTCCATGAATGGCAGCCTAACGGCTGCGAGTTATGCCGATGAGTCGTAGACGACGAAAAGGAGAATAAACTGCCTGAGAAGTGATATACTATGTATATGACCAAGAACATGCAGTCAGTTTCTATGCGCATGATGCCCTAGCGGGGCATATTTTCTCTTACTCAAATTTTTAGCAATGTAACATTTCCGATAAACAGGTAGACTGTAAGTATGAATTATTTTGTGACAACCTCTATACCGTACATGAACGGCGAGCCGCACCTCGGCCACGCACTCGAATTTGTACAAGCCGATGTGCTGGCGCGCACTGCACGCCTTCAGGGCAAACCGACTATTTTTAGCACTGGTGCCGATGAACACGGTAGCAAAATTGCCGAAAAGGCCGAAAGTCTTGGCCTTACACCGCAACAACTCGTTGATAACATGAGTTCTAAATTTCGTGATCTCGCCAAGCAACTCGACATTAGCAACGATCGCTTTATTCGCACGACAGATAAGCCGCATGAACAGCGTGCACAGCTTATTTGGAAAGCGCTTGAGCATGACATTTACAAGTCAACATATACTGGCTGGTACGACGTTAAAGAAGAGGAATTTGTTCCGGAAACCAAGGCTGATCCAGCTCGTATGAACCCAGAACACCCTCAGGCGTATCAAAAGCTCGAGGAAGAGAACTACTTCTTTAAACTTAGCAACTATACGGCGCCTGTATTGAAGGCGATTGAAACTGGTGAATTTAAGATTGTTCCTGAATCACGCAAGAACGAGATTTTGTTTGTTTTGCGCGAAGGCCTGGAAGACATTAGTATTTCTCGTCCTAAAGACAAGCTGGAGTGGGGTATTCCTGTTCCTGGTGACGCCAACCAAGTTATGTATGTCTGGTTTGAAGCACTCATGAACTATATCACCGTGCTTGGCTACCCAGAACACGATGATTTTAAGAAGTACTGGCCCGCTAATGTGCAGGTGATTGGTAAGGATATTTTGCGCTTCCACGCTGCCATTTGGCCAGCGATGCTCCTGAGCCTTAACTTGCCATTGCCAGAGCAGTTGTACGTCCATGGTTTTATTACCATGAACGGCGAAAAAATGAGCAAATCTATCGGTAACGTTGTTTCGCCACTCGAAATTATTGGCAAGTATGGCACCGATGCCTTCCGCTACTACTTCTTGCGTCACGTACCAAGTTACAACGACGGTGACTTCTCATGGGAGCTTTTTGATAAGTCATATAACAATGAGCTGGCCAACGAACTCGGTAACGCCGTACAACGCACAGCAGCTATGATTACCAAATACCAAAACGGTATTATTGGCGAGATTCCCGAAGCATCCCACGATAGTGCGCCTATCGGAGTCGCTATTGAAGATTGTCGCTTCGACAAGGCGCTTGATCTTATTTGGGACCAGGTCCGCGGCCTTAATCAGTATATTGATGAAGAAAAGCCATGGATGATTGCCAAAAATAACGACGAAGATCACTTGCGCGACGTATTGGCCTACCAAGCCAGCTGTTTGCTTGAAATTGCCGAACTGTTACGTCCGTTCTTGCCACAGACCGCCGAAAAGATTCGTGATGTCTTTGTTGAAGGCATTGTTCGCCCAATCGAAGGCACCCTTTTCCCTAAGCAAGACGTATTTACACCAGCAATTCAAGGATAGAGTATGCAACTTTTTGATACGCATTGTCATATTCACGAGTCAGGCGTCTCGGACGAGTCCAAAGACCTGACTCACCAGAAATGGGCAAAAATTGGCAATCCAACGCCCGAGGTACTTATTAGGAACGCGCACGAGCAGGGCGTGGATTATTTGATGTGCGTTGGTTGTACGCTCGAAGACAGCGGGCGGGCGATTGAGGTGGCGCAGGCTAACGGCAACGTATGGGCAAGTATTGGCATTCATCCGCACGAGGCGCAGGCTCATTTGGACCAACCTGGTGCCTTGGAGGCGTTTGCAGCTCTGGCTACTAGTGAAAAGGTTAAGGCAGTGGGTGAATGTGGCCTAGATTATTACTACGCCCATTCCCCTAAAGAAGCACAGGAAAAAATCCTACGTTTTCAGCTTGATTTGGCCCAAAAGCACAATTTGAGCCTGATTTTTCACGTACGTGACGCTTTTGATGATTTTTGGCCCATTTTTGATGAATATCAAGGCCTGAAAGGTGTTATTCACAGCTTTTCGTCCAATGAGAAGGACCTGGAGCAAATTCTAAAGCGAGGGCTGTACGTGGGTTTGAACGGCATTATGACGTTTACCAAAGATGAAGCTCAATTGGCTGCCGCCAAAGCTGTTCCACTTGATAGATTAGTGCTCGAAACAGATGCACCGTACTTGACACCAGCGCCATATCGTGGTACTATTTGTGAGCCTAAGCATGTACGAGTTACAGCCGAATTTTTGGCTGACTTGCGTGGCGAATCACTAGAAAAACTAGCAGAAGCCAGCACACATAACGCGCACATGCTCTTTGATTAGCGAGGTAGCATGAATCTTTTTGCAAACAACACCGGTAAAGAAACCATTAAGCAGCCAACTCCGCCCGAGCTTGCTCGCCAAGCCGTAGGAGATGCGGCAGCCGAAAACGTTCAAGCAGCACTGCAACGCCAGTTTCCTGGAATGTCTTTTGGCGCGACTGCCCCTGTGGTTGTCGCTGAGCCAGCGCCTGTAATGTCAGCGCCCGCAGAGACAATGCCTGTCGAAACAGTGTCTATTGAGCAGGCGATGCCAATAGGCCAAAATCCAATCGACGCAACCTTAAATGGACCTCAAGATGAATTTACTCAAGCTGCTTAACCTCAGTAATAGTACTAGCGACAGCGATTCACGCGTTGAAGCGTATCGTAACCTGATCCGCCGCGAAGCTAAAATCGGCGGTGAATTGTTCGGTCCAGTTGCTGCAGGCGGTCGTCGTGAATTCTTCTGTCTAGACGAAAACACCTGGGTGTGGCACGAAGAGTGGACAGACCAGGGTGGCTTGCGCCACGCTGTAACGACTCGCTACGACGTGCGCCCTAACGGTATCCTAAAAGCCCAGGACAAGCGTCCATACCAATACATTGGTTACGACGAAGCCAAGCGCTTCTACCAGGCTGTTTCCCTCTACAACCAACAGGTTAACGCAGTACTGTACGCTCGCGCTTAAAAGTCCTCATGCTATCATGAAGACTATGATATATCTGGACTATGCCGCTGCAACACCGATGGATGAATCGGTGTTTAAAGCTATGCAGCCGTATTTTACAGAGAAATTCTTTAATCCTTCCGCAACATATTTAGCATCGATTGGTGTCAAAAAAGACCTC
Organism: uncultured Candidatus Saccharibacteria bacterium; assembly: GCA_964654135.1. Classification (GTDB taxonomy): domain Bacteria; phylum Patescibacteriota; class Saccharimonadia; order Saccharimonadales; family UBA4665; genus CAMLQK01. Next base: position 32,762 of record CAZZHV010000007.1, on the reverse strand, counting down.
GAAGCTGCTCGCGTGCAGGTAGCGCACTGGTTTGGCGCTCGCCCGAGCGAAATTATCTTTACAGCCGGTACAACTGAGGCGAATAACCTCGTGATTAATGGTGTTATGCAACAATTTCCGGGAAGTTCGGTTGTTGTGAGCGCCATTGAGCATGAATCGGTCTTAGCACCAGCTCATCAATATGACTATCGCGAAGCGCCTGTAACGCCAAAAGGCCTCATTGATCTCAAAGCTTTGCGCAACTGTATTAACGACACAACGGCGTTGGTGAGCATTATGTACGCCAATAACGAGGTTGGTACGGTGCAGCCCATTCATCTGATTGGTCAGCTTCTTGAAGAAATTAAGCAAGATCGACGCAAGCGCGGCGTTGCTTTGCCGTTATATTTTCACACGGATGCCGCACAAGCGGCGAATTATCTGGATCTGCATGCTGCACGCCTCAAAGTCGATTTTATGTCTATTAATGGTGGTAAGATATATGGTCCAAAGCAATCCGGAGCTTTATATGTTAACGCCAAAGCTCGCTTGATGCCGCAAGTTTTGGGTGGTGGCCAGGAGCGTGGACTGCGCAGCGGCACCGAAAACGTTGCTGGTAGTATTGGGCTCAGTACTGCGCTCTCTATTGCTCAAGAAAAGCGCCACGAAGAAATTAAGCGTTTGCAGCAATTGCAGCACCTCTTTATTAAGCTTTTGGAAGAGAAGATTCCTGGTGTTATTGTTAACGGTTCGATGAAGCAGCGTTTGCCAAACAACGTGCACATTACAATCCCGGGCCAAGACAACGAGCGCATTCTGATGGCCTTGGACGAGGCTGGTGTTTTGTGCGCTGCTGGCTCTGCATGCAGCGCCAGTAACGAAGAGCCGTCTCACGTGCTTCGCGCTATGGGCTTGCAGGATACGGATGCTCAAAGTAGCTTACGTTTTACTATGGGTCGACAGACGTCTGAAGCCGAAATTCGCAAAGCGATCGACACGCTTACCAGTTTAGTGTAAATAGCACAATAAGATGCTGACGTAGCCCTGTAGTTTCGTGTATACTTGAGGTAATGTTCAAGCGTAAACGGTTTATCGAATACACCTTCATTCTCGTTGGGTTAGTCTTGTTTGTTGTGTTCGTGGCTAAAGCGGTCGCTCAGGACGTAACGCAGGGCTATCTTTCGGATGTTTCATTGCAACCGGGACTCATTGTCCGCCTTAAGCCCCACGACGCTACGCGCATAGAATCACTCAGCCAAGATAGCGAGACCGATATGCTCGGAGTTATCGTTAGCCCAAGTGATGCGCCAGTGGCACTCTCTAACAGTGCGAACGCACAGCAAGTGTACGTTGCGACTTACGGCCAATACAACGTACTGGTCAGTAACCAAAATGGTGCCATTAAAACTGGAGACACGATTGCAATATCAGCACTCGACGGTGTTGGTATGAAGGCAGACAAGAGCCGCGAGGCAATTCTTGGCAAGGCAGTGCAGTCGTTCGATGGCAAAAGCAGCTCAATTAGCAGCGCAACGTTAAACGGGTCAGCCGGCAATACCAATGTGGCTATCGGACGCATCGCCGTCAATATTAATGTGGCTCATAACCCGGCATATCATCCGGTAGTAGCAGAAGCAGGCGTACCATTGTGGCTCTCAAGGGCCGCTCAGCTCGTTACTGATAAACCAGTGGGCGCGGCGCGTATTTACGCCAGCTTAATCATTCTTATCCTGTCTATTATAATTGCTGGTGTTTTACTGTACTCGGGAGTACGTAACAGTATGGTCTCGATCGGGCGCAATCCGCTCGCTAAAAAATCTATTTTGCGAAACTTGCTACAGATAGTTTTAATTGCACTGATTATTTTCATTATTGGGCTGATTGCGGTATATTTATTACTAAGGATATAACGCTTAAGTTTTGAAGCGCGAGGTGGGAACATTGTAATGACAATCTGGGTGCTGGTACTTATCCTCGGGTTTATTTTATCGGCAGGTTCGGCGTTTATTTACGTGGTGCTTAAATTGAGCCGCGCTAGTGGTGCTGGTCGCATGACATCTTTGAGTGATTCCGCGCAAGCGGCAGCCGAAGAAGATGTTGACCATATTTTTAATGAAGAGTTCCGTGAAGAGCTTCGCAACAGAGGTCGTTTGCACTTTGAGAAGATTTTGGGCGAGAACGCTATGTTCTTGCAACAGGACTTGCGTCTGACTACATCTCAGCTTAACGACTACATGAAACAAGAGATTACGCGCGAGCTTAAAGAAGCTTTTTCGAACTATGAAAGTGCTATTGGCGATGCTAAACAGTTGGCTGTTGAATCTATCGAAAAGACAAAAACTGCCATTGACGAACAACGCCAGGCAATGGGAGACCAGCTTGAGAAAGAAATCTCCGAGGAGAAATTGCGCCGCATTAAGTTGTTCGAGGACAACATGGCACAGGTGGTTAACCACTATGTTTTGGGGGCAATCGGCAACCAGATTGACCTGAACGATCAGCTTGAATATATCTTGGGCGAGCTGGAAGCTAATAAATCGGCCATTGTGGAGGACATTACCAATGGCGCTTGAGCAGTCCAAAATGGTTCTGCCAACATTGGTGTTCGGTAAGGTCGAAGTCCGACGACTACAGCGTGAGCTCGAATCCTTGGACGAATTTTTGCGCGGTATGGCCGTTCGCCGTCAGACAAAGTTCGAGATGCCGCGTGTGAGTCGTATGCTCGATGCTTTGGCCAACGAAAATCACCTTGATCTACTCAAAGGTGCGCACCGCACTGAAATTGCTGAGTTTATTAAGGGCATTCTCGATACTGCACCAACTATTCACATGAGTTTTGCTGCTGATCCTTCTTCGGCATTTACTGCCAAGATTGTCAGTTGGCTCCGAGCTAATATTCATCCGTTTACTCTGTTGGATATTGGTTTGCAGCCAAATATTGCTGCTGGTTGTATCGTGCGTACGACAAACAAAGTGTTTGACATGAGCTTGCGCCGCCACTTTGCCGAGAATCACGATATGTTGCTACAAGCTATGCAGGGTAGCACAACCGCAGTCGCTAGCGCACCTGTTAAACCAGAGGTAGCTGCATGAGTGACAACCGCCATTTTGAACAACTCTTAGCTAATGGCAAGCCTGTGGGCGAAGTGATTGCAGTAGATCGTTTTTTGGTGCGCGTTAAGGGAATGCAGCCAGTTACGCTCCACGCACTTGTATTGTTTGAAGACGGCAGTAAGGGCTATGTACACCACATTTACGAAGATTATGTTATTGTGCTACATCTTGGCATTGAGACTATGCGTGTGGGAACTACGGTTGTTGTTCAGCACGAAAAGTTGGTAACTAAGGTTGGCAAAGACTTTATTGGCCGCGTCATTTCTGTTACAGGTGAGCCACTTGACGGCAAGGGTCCAATTGCTGCTGATGCCGTGTGGCCGGTATTTAATCCAGCGCCATTACTGTATGAGCGAGAAGAGCTCGACTCTCAGCTCGAAACTGGTCTGACAGTTGTTGATACGCTCTTTCCACTTATGCGCGGCCAGCGTATGGCAATGCTTGGTGATGGTAAGTCTGGTAAAACAACACTCGCAACTCAGCTGGCACTTAACCAAAAAGACACCGATATTGTCGTGGTATATGTTTTGATTGCGAAGCGACGAAGCGACGTAGACACTTTATTGACACGCCTAGAAGCCAATGACGCCCTCAAAAAGGCAATTGTTATCGTATCGACTATGTCAGACTCATTAATTATGAGCTACCTGGCGCCATATGTCGGCTGTGCTATGGCTGAGTTTCTTTGGCAGCAAGCTGACCAGGACACCATGATCGTTTACGACGACCTTACCGCGCACGCTCACGCCTATCGTGAAATTGCACTTTTGTCAGGTATGAGCCCGGGCCGTGACTCGTATCCAGGTGATATGTTCTATGTACACTCTAGTCTTTTGGAACGTGCAGGTAAGCTGAACCGCAACCATAAGACGCTTACTAGTATTCCATTAGTATTTGCAGCTAGTGGTGATATTACGGCATATTTGCCAACTAACATTATGTCTATTACCGATGGTCAGTGGATTTTGGACATGGGCGTTTTCCGCGACACCATGCGTCCGGCGGTAAGCGTGGGCTTGAGTGTGTCACGTGTTGGTGGCCGTGGTCAGACAGCTCGTCAGAAAGCGCTGAGTGGTCAAATGTTTAAAGCACTTACAACTTACGCCCAGGCGCAAGAATTTGCACACTTTGGATCAGAATTAGCTGTTGGTGCTCGTCAGGATCTAGCGCGTGGCGAGATGCTTTACAAAATGCTCAACCAAATTCCAGGCGAACGCTACGGTTTTACGGCGCAGACCCTAATGCTCGACATTATCCTCAATATGCAAGAAGGCGAATCGATTAGCGTGGAGCTACTTAAGCAGCACGTCGTAGAGGCTGCTGCTCAGATTAAGGAAGACAAAGATTTTGAAAGTGTTCGAGATGCTCTTAAAATCAAATCGAGTATGGAGCTTAAGAAATGAGCCGGCTCCAAGAAGTAGGCTTGCAGCGTGATGCGATGAGCACCATCGTGAATCTTACAAGCGTCTTTGAAGGCTTGGCTAGTATGCGCATCTCTCAGACCAAAAACCAAGTACTGCAATCGCAGCAGTTTTTTAACGAACTTTGGCAGATGTATAGCCAGATTCGTGTAGATAGTTTGTTCCGCTTTGGTCGTGCCCAACACGAGACCGCGATTAATAAGGATTTGTATATCGTCGTTACGGCTGAGGGCGGATTTAGCGGTGACATCGACCAGAAGCTTATTACGTGGATGCTATCACAGTTCGACCCCGAAAAGCAGGACATTGTTGTTATTGGTCACCACGGCGCAATGCAGCTAATTCAGCACGATGTGAAGTTTAAAAAATACTTTACATTGCCAACGCGCGACAAGAACATTAACGTGCAACCTTTAATTCGTGAGGTTCGTCGATACAAGAGCACATCGGTGTTCTATCAGACCTATGTTTCGCTGATGGTCCAGGATATTAAGCGCATCGAACTTAACCACGCAGTGCAGGAAAAGGGTAAACACGCTGGCAAATCGGACGAGGAAATTAGTGAAGACACCTATATCTTTGAGCCGTCTGCATTTGACGTTATGGCCCATCTGGAGCGTTCTATGATGGAAATTGCACTGAGCCAGGTGATTTTGGATTCTAAGTTAGCACAATATGCCAGCCGTTTCCGCGCTATGAGTATGGCGAACGATAAATCCGACGAGTGGTACAAAGACCTTAACACCAAATATAATCGTACTAAACGCCGCATCCAGGATGAACGACTAAAAGAAATTATTAATGGGCTAAGGACAACGAGAGCATCATGAACCAGGGTATAATCCGATCAGTAAGAGACTTGTTGGTGACGGTTGTTTTTGACGATAACTTACCCGACATTCACGAGATCATTGTCGTTGACGAAACCAAGACACCATTACTGGTAGATAGTTTGCAGACTGGCAACATCGCAATGTGTCTTAATATTCAGTCTGACATGAGCTTGCAAAAGGGCATGCATGTATCTCGTACTCAAAAAAGTATCGAAATACCCGTTGGTGATGCGATGATTGGCCGCGTCGTTGATGCTATTGGCGCACCTTTGGACGGCATGGACCCAGTTGACGACACTGACATGCAGCACCGTACAATTTTCCGTGCACCTGCTCGTGGCAATAACTTTAGTGCTACTGCACCATCTATTCTTGAGACTGGCATTAAGGTAATCGATTTCTTTGCCCCATTTGTTAAGGGTCGCAAGATTGGTATTGTCGGTGGTGCTGGTGTCGGTAAAACCGTGCTAACCATGGAGCTTATCCATAATGTGGCTCAGAGCGGTACGGGCCTTAGCTTCTTTACTGGTATCGGTGAGCGCATCCGTGAAGGCCATGAATTGTATATGACGCTTAAGGGCCGCGACTTGCTCAAAAATACCTGTATGTTCTTTGGGCAGATGAACGAAAATCCAGTTCGTCGTTCATTGATTGCATTGAGCGCTGTCACTTTGGCGGAATATTTCCGCGACGAGCAGAATAAGGATATTTTGTTCTTTGCTGACAACATGTACCGTTATGTCCAGGCGCGCAACGAAGTTGCAACCATGCTTGGCCAGGTGCCATCTGAAGGCGGTTATGAGCCGACAATTTTCTCAGACGTGAAAGTATTGCAGGATCGCCTAAGTTCGACCGACAAGGGCTCTATTACGGCCGTACAGACCATTTATGTACCTGCCGACGACATGAGCGACCCAGCTGTGCAGATGATTCAACACGAACTCGACTCAGTTATTGTATTGAGCCGCGCTGTTGCCGAGCAGGGCATTCGACCGGCGGTAGACTTGCTTAATACAACTTCATCACTTTTGACACCGGAAGTTGTCGGTGAACGCCACTATGTCTTGAGCGTCCAGGTGATGGCGTTACTGCAGAAATATGAATCGCTAAAGTCCATTATTGCGATTATTGGTGAGAACGAACTGTCTCCAGCCGACCGTACCGACTACGCCAAGGCCAAGAAGCTCATCGAGTACTTCTCGCAGGATATGTTCGTTATGGAAGACATGAATGGCCGCAAGGGTGAGTTCGTGGCACGCGACGAAATGCTCAAGGGCGTTGAGGAAATTATCGTATAGGCAGGCCATGGCAAAACGTACTGATGCATCTACCGGCGAACTGATTGACGTTCCAAAGGGCGAGGAGCCCAAGGCTGATAAAAACGCCAAACCAGCGATGCACATTAAAGTGTATTCACCGTTTAAGACGTACTTCGACGAAGACGGTTACAGCATCTCGGCAGTTAACGCCACCGGACCATTTGATATTTTGCCGCATCATCATAACTTTCTGACTTTGCTTGATGCCGGTGAAATGTCGATTGATCCAGTGCGCGGTGGCGAACAAAAGATCCGCATCTCTGGCGGCTTGATGCATGTCAAGGCCGATCGCGTGACGGTCTTCCTCGACGTCTAACCACAAAGAACACCTTCGCTTAAGACGTCCTGAGCTCGCTAAAAAGCATGCTTGCATAGCATACTTTTACCTTCGTGCGGATTGTCTTTTCACGGAGGTGTTCTGTGTGAGGCAGGCTAGTTGAGGATGATGTAGTCGAAGCCGAAGGTTTGGCCGGCTGCGGCAGGCGATGCGGTGCAAACACTAAAGCTGCTGCTCGAACGGTTAACGTAGAACGGAATGCCACCGGCAGCTGCGCCAATTGGGGTAACAGACACATGTGGCGGCCCGTTGTAAGCGCGGGTAAAGTTGATGGTTGCAAAACAGCCAGCGGCTGGCGAACTACCAGTATTCATGGTGATCGACCCAGAAGTGTCTGATCCACTCACTGATGCCGTACCTCCTGCGCCAAGGGCGATGCCTCGACTTAGGCCAGGGATGGCGCCACCTCCTGTAATGTGGTGTGTCAAGATAAGGTCACCATTGAGCTGTAACGAGCCAGTTGTAACCTGTGTAGCAGACAAGTTGCCAGTAAAATTGCCGTTACCGGTAACACTCAGGCCGTTGCGCGCCGTAAGAATGCCATTAACTGTAGCTGCACCAGATAGGTTAAGCGTTGTGGCCTGAACCTGGTTAAGTGTACTGGTGCCCGATACGGTAATGCCCGGCAAAGCTAGTGCGCCGTTCATTTTAATGTTGCCAGCGACTTCGAGGTCCTTCTTAACAAGAACGGAGCCAGAGAAAATAGCGTTAGACTCGATGTTTAGAATTTGTGATGAGCTACCAATGGTCGCTTCGCTGTTTGCGAGCTGTTTGAGGGTGGATTCGGATAGGCCCTGGGTATTAATAGTGTTCTGGACGTTGGCTTGCTGGCGGTCTTTGACAGTCAATACAATAACAACACCAATAGCGACGAGCATAATGAGTGCAAATACTAAAATGTAGATGTTCATACGAGCCCAAAGACGCTTAAAGAAATTAGGACCTTTTTGTTGCGGACCTAAATCGGAGGGTGGTCTGTGAACTGGTCCATCGCTAAGCGGTGGTGTGCTCATAGGAGGTTGCGCGAGACCATTTGGCGAGGCTTGAACAGGGGCACTTTGGCCACCTTGCTCAATGACGGTATCGCTACCTTCCAATGAGTTCACATCGTCCTGAGGATCTGATTGTAGTGATGATGGGTTCATAATGAAGTATTTCTTATGTTTATAATACTAGACTGCGACCTAAAGCGTAAACGATTTGAGTTTATTTCGTGAGTAATGCACAATAAGAAGCATGAAAAGGCGCTTTGGAACGTTGCTTGCTTTGATAGCTGTATTTATTTTTGCCGCGTCTCCATTGGCTAATGCCCAACAATCCTCATCTTCTAATTATCAAGTAAACGAAGTGTTCTTTGGCACGGGTGGCGAACTCAATGCTTGTTCGTCGACTTATTGTTCTAAACAGGCAGCCGGTGAAACGGCCGTAGGCAACACATCGAGTGCAAACTACCAGGCACAAGGCGGGTTTAATACTGATAGAACGCCTTTTATTGAATTTGTCGTAACTGCTGGTAGTACCGATCTTGGCGTTCTTTCGACTGGTGCTGCGTCTGTGGCTACCGGTACGTTCTCAGTAAAAACATACCTGGCTAGTGGTTATGTAGTGCAAACGGTATCAGACCCGCCGACAAATACATTGCCAAACCAACCGATACTTAATGCACTTGCTACTCCTACTGCCTCAAGTCCGGGTACGGAACAATTTGGTATCAATCTTGTGGCAAACACGGTAGGATGTGGTGCTCCAACAACATTTGGCGCAAATCCCGTACAAAAGCCAGACAGTACTTTTAGCTTTGGTACGGTCGCCAGTGGCTACAACACTTGCGGTCTCTTCAAATACGTCAAGGGCGACACGATCGCTCAGTCTACTAAGAGCACTGGCGAAACCGACTACACTATTTCATACCTCTTTAATATTTCAAATGTGACCGCAGCCGGTGAGTATCAGTTCCACCATGTTTTGGTCGCCACCTCAACCTATTAAAAAGTCCTTAAATTGCTTGATTTTCTATGTGATTATTATCACATAGCTTCCAAGTCTTTATGCATAGTAAGATGTAGGTACTTAATAATACATTGGAGGGTGACATGAAGAACAAGCTTATAGTTGGCAGACGAACCGTCACGGTTCTTGTCTCTATCGCGGCGTTATGTTTAGGATTTAATCCTTTATCGGTGAGTGCGGCAACTAATAACTTCAATCTAGATATGACGCTTGTTGCTACGTCTCCTTCAATTGATATTCTTAATGAAAATGGTCAGCCAACGACGTTGGGTAATTTTGTCTTCGGAAACAGGGCATTTTCTTATCAGTGTCAGGCTTGGACTGCCAATCTTGGGGCAGCGACTGAAACGAATGCACACCGCGTTTATCTAACAATTCCTCCAACGACTACGCCAAATGGCTGGACGCTTACGCTTTCTCCTACGAGTGGCAATGGGGTTTGGACTGGTCAAAATGGGCACACCATGGCGTACGATAAGTCGGTCGATAACTGTGCAGACGTTTATGACCCAGCAGTCGCAAAGGGCGTTCTGAAGGCTTCTCCTCAATATGAATCTTTGCACACTGAGTGTACAAATTGTTCAACAGACGGAATTACCACCGGCAACTACACGCGTGCTTTTAGCGACACACAGACAAGTGTGACTATGGCAAGCGGCGCACCTAATGGGGGCCAGGGTTGGCGTGGTTGGATTGAGAATATGCGTATCGAGCAAACAGTACCAGCAGGCCAACCTATAGATACATATACGTTACCGATGACTTTAACATTGACTGCGCTATAAGATGAAGCAAAAGTTAGCAGCTCTTGTAGTTGTCGTAAGTCTAACACTATTAAGTGCGCCAGTTAGCGCACTTAATAGTGGCGGTATTTCAATCCACCCAGTTAATAGTGGCGATAAGACTCGGTCTTCTTTTAGTTTTAATGTTTCTAGTAAACAAAGCTTGAACGATGCAGTGATGGTTACTAATACATCTGCTGAGGCAAAAAATGTTAATGTGTATTTTGTCGATGGAACTATATCAGCTGATGGCACTTTTGCTTGTGGTCTACAAAAAGACAAGAAGCAAGACGTAGCATCTTGGACGGAAGTTGCTACGCAAAAAGTTCATATTAATTCTATTGCCACAGCAAAGATCCCTTTCAGTATTTCTGTACCAAATGCGGTAGAGCCGGGTGAACACAACGGCTGTATCGTAGCGGAAGAAGACTTGCCTAGTGGAAGTAAACAAGCTTTCTCGTATAGAATGGCTATTCGCGTGAGTGTCACGATCCCAGGGGAGCTGAATCAGCTGATGAGTATCAGTAACGTGCACGTCAAAGAGGAAAACGGCAAATTTTTTGCCAAAGCAACACTAAGCAACACTGGTAATGTATCACTAAAGGCTAAGCTATCAGCGACAGCGACAAGTAGCTTTAACAAAAAGACACAAATATCGCTTCCACAACAGACTATCGTGCGTGGGAGTAAGGTCTATATTTCTCAGGCTATTCCCAGGCCTTTTTGGGGCGGGAACCTCAAATTAGAGATTCATGGAACATATGATTCCTATGCACCGCATAAAGGCTTAGGTCCCAAATCGATAAATACAGCGAGCGCTGCTACTTTTGTGAGTCCAACAAACTCTGCAATTTTCTTGCTTATCTTGATAGTGGCCGCGGTAGTTATCCTCACTATTTTACTAGTGAAATTTATTAAACGGCAAAAACAATACAAACAGTGGCAGACCTATACAGTTAGAGATGGGGATAACATAAAAAACTTGGGAGAAAGAACGTCTACATCATGGAAATACATTGCACGCAAGAACCGTATTGCAAAACCCTACGTACTAACTCCTGACCAAAAAATAAAAATTCCAAAGTTCACCAAGACGATATCTGTGGAAAAGTAAGTAAGCACTTCTATTGTGCGGTAGACATAAGCGTGATACTATTGCGTCATACGATTCCATATAAATAAAAACCAAACAATAGGAGACAATCCGATGAAAATCAAGAACCACAGCGTCAGAAGGGCCGTTTACGGGTTTGCTGCACTCGCACTCGCCGTCGCTGCCCTGGTCCCTGGTCTAGCTGGTCGCGCAAGTGCAGCACAGGTTACAACACGTAGTATTCAAATGAGTAGCTCCACAGCAAGCGCTACGTCTACATATAGCGTTACCTACACCCCTGGCGGTACGACTAGTACGGCTGGTATCGTAGTCGACTTTTGTGATAACACGCCAATTATTGGTGATACGTCTTGTACGTACCCTACCGGGTTTAGCCTCGGCAGTGCTACTCCGACTGTAGCTTTCACGAGTGGTATAACAACAACAGGATGGACAGCTACAGGTGTCCAGGGTGGTGCTGGTGGCGGCTCATACCAAACGCTTAAACTCGCTAACTCTGGAAGCCCAACGGTAGCTGGCACGGCGATTAACTTTACTATTTCCAATGTTGTCAACCCATCAACCGCTAACCATTCATTTTATGCGCGTATTGTAACTTTCGATACGAGTGCCAACATGGCTAACTATACCGTCAGTACCACGACACGTGCCGCAAGCTTTGCTGGTATGGTTGACTACGGTGGAATTGCTCTTAGTACAGCTACGCCAATCAATATTACAGCGCGCGTTATGGAAAGTCTGGCATTTTGTGTCTATAAGACAACTTGTGGCGATGACCCAAGCATGACACTCGGACACGGTACCAATAGCATTCTTGATAACACGGCGATTGATGTGGGAACTGCTAAATTCAGCGTATCAACCAACGCTCAATCAGGAGCAGACATCAGGTGGAAGGGTGACACGCTTAAAAGTGGAAGCAACAGTATTGCTGCTGCGGGCGCAGGTATCTCAACAACTCCAGTGACCTTTACTACTGGTGCAGGTAACACGGCAGCATTCGGCGCGGCAGTGCCTGCAGGAACCCTCGGTGCGTCTACAACAGCTTCTTCGTACTATAACGGTAACGGAACCACAACCTTTAACTTATTTGCTGCTAATGTTACAGGTACATACGGCGATATAATTGCACAGGTTACTGGCCCAGTGAATACTTCGGTAACCTCAGTTGTCTTTGGTGCTGTAGCTAACAACACTACTCCAGCAGGTATCTATACTGCAACCGAACAGCTAATAGCCACAGGTAAATTCTAGGATCTTACTCATGGTACGGGGGAGGGTGACCTTTTCAGGAATATACCTGCGCCGTATAGCGATTAGTTTAATAATGGTCTCGCTCACTTTCTGGGCGGGGCCATTTGCTGTAACTAAAGCAAGCGCAGCCCAGATTACATCTCGAAGTTTGAAATTAAGCGACTCAATCTCGGGCCATCACAACACGACTTACAATCTATCCTTTACTACAGGTACTGCTGGCTTTGTCGGTTCAATGGAGTTTCAGTTTTGTCAGAATTCTGCATTGCTAGAAGACCCTTGCATCGCACCATACGGTCTCGACGTACTTAACGCAAATGTTACTAGCCAAACGGGAACGGCGGGTTTTTTTAAGTCGCCAGCATCATCGGTTAACGATTTTATTGTAAACCAGTCACCACCACTGTTCATTAACTCCGGTACAGCAATTACCTTTACGCTAAATAATATTGTCAATCCGACGGACGAGGGTTCATATTATGTCCGTGTCATGACATATGCCAATACTACTGCCTCTGGCGTGCCGGTAGACTTTGGCGCTATGGCGTTCCCAATTAATCCCGGTTTCTCGGTGAGCACCGAAGTTCCGCCATACTTGACCTTCTGTGGCGGTGTGAGCATCTCGGGTTATGACTGTAACACTGCTAATGATTCTGTTATCGACTTTGGTCAATTTAGCCCTGCGGTCACGAGTGCGGGTCAGTCACAACTGGTAGCAGCAACAAACGCTGGTAGCGGTTACACTATATATAGTAATGGGACTACTATGACATCTGGTAATAATACGCTGCCGACTATGCAGAATGATACTTCTAAAGCTGGTGTTAGTCAGTTTGGTATAAATTTGCGTAATAATACGACACCTAATATTGGTGAAGACACTACAGGGCCAGGTACGGGATCAGTGACTACAAACTACAATCAGCCAAACCGATTTAGATTTGTTCCTGGCGAAACTATAGCCACCGCTACGCAAGTTCAAGACTATAGAAAATATACAGTGAGCTATGTCGTAAATGTTGCAAAAGACCAGGCTCCGGGTGTCTATTCTACAACGCTAACCTACGTCTGTTTAGCCAATTTCTGACGCAGCTTATGATAGTATTAACCATAAGTACTTAACTAAAAAGGGGATAGTGGAGATGCGACGTAAGTTTTTTGCTTCTCTTGGAACCATTCTGGCCTCAGTCACGATTCTCGCGACGAGTGCAATGGGTGCAAGCGCGGCTACGACCACCAATACTACTAATAAGACGACAACTGCTACCAGTAGTGGCAATGCACTTAAGATTTCGCCTGTAAGGACAGAACTGACGATTAACCCTGGCGAAACTAAGACCATTGATGTCTATGTTCAGAATATTACCGACAAAGACATCAAGCTACATACAATAGTAAACGACTTTACGGCTGGTAAGGACGAATCTGGCACACCAAATATTATTTTGGACGAGAACAAGTTTGCGCCACTCCGTAGCTTTAAAAAATACGTAACGCCAATCGCTGACTTTAGCGTTAAACCAAATGAGCAGCATAATGTTAAGGTATCTATAGCAGTGCCTAAGGATGCGGATGCAGGCGGCTATTACGGTGCAGTTCGTTTTGAACCTGCGGGCAACGATACAAATCAAAACTTGAGTTTATCCGCTAGCGTTGGCTCGCTTGTGCTGGTAACTGTTCCTGGCGATCTCAAGGAGAACGCAAATATTGCCAGCCTCGACACTCGTAAGATCGACCCAAAGACGAACAAAGAAACCGCAGGATCATTCTTTACCAACGGCAAAAACTTATTCGGTGCTGTTCGTGTCCAGAACACCGGTAACATTCAGGTACAACCATTTGGTAAAGTACTTCTTAAGAAGTCCGGCAAAACCCTAGCCTCTTACGAAATTAACAATACATCGCCACGCGGAAACGTGCTCCCGGATAGTATCCGTAAGTTCGAATTTGATGTTAGTAAGAACGTGGGCGCATTTGGTAAGTACACCATGGAAGCAAACCTGGGCTATGGTAGTAAGGGCGAGCTCCTAACGGCTACTAAGACGTTCTACATCGTACCTATCCCAGTGATGATTATCATCGGCCTTGTACTACTTGTAATCCTCTTTGCAATCTTTGTACTGCCACGCATGATCCGTTCATACAACCGCCGCGTTGTTCAGAAGGCAACTGGCAAAAAGTAGCCCATTCTAAAACAGGCAAAATAAGATGCGTCATCCGTAACAGGGGTGACGCATTTTTTATACGCAGTTAGATATTGCTTATGCCTGCCATTCCACGATACAGTAAAGGGAAATGAAACGCGTGAAAAATCGCTTGCAGGCACTATTGCTTTCTATGACACTCGTATTGAGTGTAGTTGGCTTGGCCGTGCCGACTGCTCAGGCGGTTACGAACCCGCAAACGAACTCAACTGGTCTGTCGGGTTCTATCGGCAGCGCACCGCCCAAAACGGCTCCAACAATCACCACGCCAAACAGCGGCCAAACCTTTACCAACTTGCCAATTACAGTTGCTGGGCTGTGTACGTCTGGCTTGCTGGTTAAGATCTTCGACAACAACGTCTTTATGGGCTCCGTGGTGTGTAGCGGTGGTAGCTACACGATAAAGATTGACCTTTTTAGCGACCGCAACGATCTTGTAGCGCGCCAATACGACGCCCTCGACCAGGCAAGCCCTGACTCTAACATCGTTACCATTACATTTAACGATCAGCAATTTAACACGAGTGGCTCTGGCCTTATGTACCTTACGAGCGACTACGCGCGTCGCGGTGCCAACCCTGGCGACGAGCTTACCTGGCCGATTATCCTTAGTGGTGGCACAGGGCCATATGCAATTAGTATCGACTGGGGTGATAATAAGGCCGACGATCTAATGAGCATGGAATTTCCGGGTAACTTCACAATTAAGCATACTTACGATAACGCTGGGTCGTACACGGTAATTATTAAGGCAACCGACAAGAACGGTCTTAACGCCTATTTGCAGCTTGTTGCGGTCGCTAATGGCGCAGTAACGAGCACAAGTACGAGCAGCGATAATAAGCCATCGGTTATTACTAACACCAAAATTGTGTGGCTGCCAGCGGCTGTTTTGGTACCTTTGATTGCAATTGGTTTTTGGCTGGGCCGCAAGTCGCAGATTGCTACCTTGCGCAAACACCTTGAGAAAATTGAATATTAACACAGCGCTATATAGCGTATAGCGCCAAAATTTGCTAAAATACACGGGATATGGCTAAAAAAGTATTTGTTGGTATGAGTGGCGGTGTAGACAGCTCTGTTACCGCAGCACTGCTCAAGGAGCAAGGCTACGATGTAACGGGTGTTTACATGAAGAACTGGAGTCAGGACCTTCCTGGCTTTGATTGCCCATGGAAAGAAGACTACCAGGACGCTAAACGCGTTGCCGTGCAGCTTGGTATTCCTTTTAAAATGTATGACTTCGAGAAAGAATATCGCGACAAGGTCGTAGACTATATGCTCGAAGGCTACAAAGCTGGTCTCACTCCAAACCCCGATATTATGTGTAACCAAGAAGTGAAGTTCAAGCTCTTCTTGAACGCTGCGCTCGAAGATGGCGCCGACATGATTGCTACCGGCCACTATGCCCGTATTAAGGACGGTCAACTTCTTACAGGCTTGGACACCAACAAAGACCAGAGCTATTTCCTCTATCGCGTAACAGAAGAGGCTTTAAGCAAGT
>CAZZHV010000007.1:0-16791 GCA_964654135.1 uncultured Candidatus Saccharibacteria bacterium | reverse complement strand
AACAAAGACCAGAGCTATTTCCTCTATCGCGTAACAGAAGAGGCTTTAAGCAAGTCACTAATGCCGATTGGCGAATACGAAAAGCCGCAAATTCGTGAAATGGCCAAAAAGCTCGGCTTGGCAACTGCCGAGAAAAAAGACAGCCAAGGCATTTGCTTTGTTGGTAAGGTTGGTATTAAGGAATTCTTGCAGCAGTTTGTTACAACCGAGCCAGGTGCGATTATTGACCAATACGGTCACAACTTGGGCGAGCACGATGGTGCTCTCTTTTACACTATTGGCCAGCGTCACGGCTTGAACGTCGGTGGCGGTTTGCCATACTACGTCGTAGGCAAGGATATGGACAAAAACGAAGTCTACGTTACGACCGATCTGCAAGATGACCGTCTTTGGAAACAATCTCTTACACTCACTAGCTTGCACTGGATTAACGATGCACCAGAGCAGGGCGGCCAATACATGGTCCGTACGCGTTATCGTGCACCCCTCGTTAAGGTACAAGACCTTCGCTATGAGAACAACGAGCTTATAGTAGACCTGGACGAAGAAGTCCGTGCCATCACTCCTGGACAGTCAGCTGTTATTTACGAAGGCGACCGCGTTGTGGGCGGTGGCATCGTTCGCTAGTTAGTTTTTGGCTTTTTATCAGAAGCCGTTGCTTGGTGTGGCGTTAGCACGTGCGGCACTGCCGGCATATCTGCAAATGGCGTGATTGTAACGCTCATATCTGGTTTTACAGTAATGTTCGAATATTGAAAAACTTTTGTGCCGGTATTAAAGCGGTAGACGCTGAGCGTCGCTGCTGTCTTGAGCGGACCGAGCGTTAGCGAGTCTTCTTTAGCTCCGCCAGTCGTACCTTCGGTGAGGTAATAAGTTGCCTGACCATTCTCGCCCGTGGTGGCAAAGGGGCCTTTTTTGGAGTGCGTGTGCCCGCGTATAACCAAGCGGGCTAGGCCACTCTTAATAAGCGCGTCCGAAGCATTTGGTTCGTGGACAACGCCAATATCTATAGGTTTATCGCTTTTAGCTGCTGCGTTAGCGAGGTCCTGACCTTCTTTGGCAATAACTTTGTCGCCGGCTGCCCCGCCTGGCGTTAGCGGATGGCCAAATGCACTACGGCGCGGATCTGCATCGCCAATAAAAGTAATGCCGTTAACAGTTATAATTTTGTCGTGTTCCAGGACTTTATAGCCCTGGCTTTCTTCGTCTTTAATCGTCTGTGGTGAATCATGATTGCCGGGCGCCACAACTGGTGTTACATGTTCGCCAATGAGACGTTGCGCCAGGCCACTCGTACAGGCGGACTCAATAGACACCGTGCCGCTCATGTTGTCGTCGCCAGCGCTGACATACGTATCTGCGCCATATAATTTGGCAGCTTCTGCGATAACGCGGTCCATACCAACATTGCAGTGCCGGTCTGATGCCACAACTATGTAGTGCTCATTTTCTTGCTTCTCGGTGACGCCAATGACAGTCTCGAATTGAGTTTTAACATTGCCGCGCACCATGTCGTAGAAGGTGTCGTTGTCTTTGATGTATTTTTCGATAGCAGGTGCGGCGTTATCGACAATTGGCTTAACTAAGCCGCTAATTTCAGCGCCCTGCAGCGGAGTGTTATCGAAGATTTTGTCAGGAGTGCCACTAGCATGGGGCGCGTCAGGAAGGGCCGCAATGCTGTAGCCAGAAATACCGCCAAAAGCGATGGCGGTGGCCGTTGCTCCAGCGATAAACTTAGTTTTGGGAGCGGCGTGAAATGCTTGTGAAAATGCCTCGCGGCGTTCATCGCTCATGCTACGGCGGGCTACGGCTGCACTACTCATGGCGAGTACCTCAGCACCCATAACGCCTAATCCGGTATAGAGCGGCAGTTGCCACAGGCGATTAATTACTGTATCACGCACGGTAGCAATATCATGCTCGGGGTCGCTAAAGAGCTGCAAAAAACTGCCAAGCGTATTGCTGTTGAAGTTTTGGGCCTCGCTGTCTTCGCTGACGCCGTGAATGGTAATGCGTGCGGCAAGGTCTTTGCCCGCAACATTGATATCGGTTGGGATTTTAATGGAACCCACAGCCATATCAACCTGGCTCATATCGCCATCCATAATTTCGACGCTGGCATCAAGGCCAGCGACATGCGTTTCGGTTGGCGTATCAATTGCGTAGCCAAAGCCGGCAGTGGCTCCAATGAGCCCGCCTGCTAGTACTATGCCTGCACGCCCCATCCATCTTCGCACGAGATGCTGATCTTCGTTGAGATCATCCTCGTGAGTTAGTTCATTTGCAGTGACGTGCTCTGCCATATATCCTCCAACTTGGTGAGATATATAGTACAGCACGACTTACAAAAAGCATACTACTTACGATTTCTGGCCAAAGAAAAAGTCGCGTAGGGTAGGGGTTAGATGGTAGGGAAAGCTTATGGGCTAAAACAGAACAGATAAGACTGGGATGTGGATCTCTCGACCTACATATCTAAAACTACATACACGACTGCTCCCCCTGGGGTCCGAATGCATCATCGATGCGCATTCAGCCACTTTTGGCCAGAGGGTTTACGCTTGTTACTGCTGGATGGAAACGGACGGCAGCAGGTCGATGAAACCACGAATGATCTGACCCACGCTGTCCCAGCGGCTGCCGGTGGTCAGATAACCGAGGGCGATCACGACTGCGACGCCGATACCGAATTTCCGCATCATCTTTGCCTACCTCCAAGGGTGTCGCTAGGTCACGCACGGTGCGTGCTCCTATGGTGTGATGACGGTTTCGTTTTCGATCCAAGCAAAACGAACGTTCGCTATTTATAACAAAAAAGTAGTAATTGGTCAATTACTACGTGGTACAAAATTTGGAGTAAAAACGTCGTGCGAAGTAAATGAAAATGAGTCAAAAATGACCAAAATCAATGTGCATCGCACGACGTGTCTCCGAACTGACTGCAAGCATGTAGCTTGACTTTAGCCTAGCTCGGAGACCCGTCTGCTGAAGCGAATTGTAGTTTGCCGTAATCACCAACTTCCTATTTTCTTGAGCCGATCTTAACTCACGAGCGCGATGATCACCAGAGCGGCGATGATGGCAATCCAGAGTATGTCACTGGTTCGTAGACCCCGTCGCTGAGGGTTGGGGGGAATGACGGTGAAGTGGTGGTACTCGGTACCGAAGACGCCACGACGTCGTTCCTGAGTGAAGGTCTGCGGTTGGTTGGGGTCGTTGGTCGTGTTCGTCTGGTCGTTCTGGTCTGTGCCGGTGCTGTTGTTGCGGTAAGACCGGCCAAGCCAGAACAGTAGGGCGATTGCGCCAAGAACGAGCAGAGTACCCATGGCAAAGAACTTTCTCGGAGGAGACGGATTCTCTTAAACTACACACATGATGTGTAGTTGTCAAATCAGCAGCAGTATACTATTTCGTTTACCTCTGTTACAATAGGGCACATGAACGCACAACAAATCCGCACTGCTTATCTCGAATTCTTTAAACAACGTGGCCACGCGGTTGTTCCACGCGCGCTTTTAGTGCCCCAAAATGACCCAACAACTTTATTTACAGGTTCCGGCATGCAGCCGATGATTCCCTATCTCTTAGGCGAAGAACACCCAGAAGGCGCGCGCATTGTAGATAGCCAGACTTGTTTGCGTGCTCAAGATATCGACGAAGTTGGCGATAATCGCCACACTACTTTCTTTGAAATGCTCGGCAACTGGTCGCTCGGTGACTACTTTAAAAAAGAGCAAGTGCCGTGGATGTTCGAATTCTTGACAGAGGTTGTTGGCATAGATCCAAGCAAGCTATACATTACTTGCTTTATCGGTGCTCCAGAGTACGACATTCCCAAGGATGTCGAAGCTGCCGAAATGTGGCAGAAGCTCTTTGAAGCTAAGGGCCTGAGCTCGGGCGTCGCAGATATTGGCTCCGAAGCTGATGGTTATAAGCGTGGCATTAAAGAAGCCGAACGCATCTTTTACTATGACGGTAGCAAAAACTGGTGGAGTCGCAATGGCGGCCCAGAAAGTACGCCGGTTGGTGACCCGTGCGGCCCTGATAGCGAAATGTTCTACGATTTTGGCACACCCCACAACCCAGAATACGGTGAGCACTGCCACCCAAACTGTGACTGTGGCCGCTTTATGGAAATCGGTAACAATGTCTTTATGGCTTACCGCAAAGAAGCCGAAGGCAAGTTCGTCCCGTTAGAGAAGCCAAACATTGACCACGGCTCTGGCTTAGAGCGCATTGCCGCCGCTGCCATCGATAACCCCGATGCTTTTAAAATTAGCCTGATGTGGCCAATTGTTGAAAAACTGGAAGCTATTTCCGGCAAGACATATGACAGCAATACTAACGCTATGCGTGTCATTGCTGACCACTTACGTGCCGCAACTTTCTTGGCTGTTGATGGCATTGTTCCAAGCAACAAAGAGCAGGGCTATGTTATGCGCCGTCTCGTGCGCCGTGCAATTATGAAGTCATTCAACCTAGGCATTGAGCAGAATTTCCTCGAGCAGGTAATTCCTGTTATTGCCGATCTCTACCACGAAGATTATCCAGAAGTTGCCACTAAACGCGAAACTGTTATTGCCGTTCTTATCAAGGAAGAAAAAGTCTTCCGCCAGACACTTCGCAAAGGCCTTGCAGAGCTCAACAAGTATGTTAGCCGCAACCAAACCGAAGAAGCTGTCGATGTTACCGTTCCTGGCGACTTCGTATTCACACTCTATGATACCTATGGCTACCCGGTAGAGCTTTCTGAAGAAGTTATTGTCATGCACGAAGGTGCTACTTTGGCTAACGACTGGAAGTCGGTCTTTGATGCCAAAATGGCCGAGCAAAAGGCTCGCTCACAAGGCGCTGCTAAGGGCGTATTTAAAGGTGGTCTTGGTGGACAGACGCTTCAGCACAAGAAGTATCACACAGCAACGCACCTCATGTACCAATCTCTTCGTCACGTGTTGGGTGACCACGTTATCCAGCGCGGCTCAAACATTACCGAAGAACGTTTACGCTTTGACTTTAGCCATGACGAAAAAATGACTCCCGAGCAACTCCAGCAAGTCGAAGACATGGTAAACAGCCAGATCGCCAAAGACTTGCCAGTATTCTGGAAAGAGTATCCAACTAAGGAGGCTCTGGCCATGGGTGCGCTTGGTGCTTTTGGCGACCGTTACGGTGAAACAGTTAAGATCTATCAGATGGGTGAGGGCGACAATCGCTTTAGCTTTGAGATTTGTGGTGGCCCACATGTTGATCATACTGGTCAGCTTGCGGAAGACGGTAAGAAGTTCAAGATTCTCAAGGAAGAAGCCTCTAGCGCCGGTATCCGTCGCATTAAAGCCGTGCTGCAATAGAGATTTTACAGATAAAAGCAAAAGCCTCCCGAAAAAGGAGGCTTTTTTGTTATGCGGTGGTATGTGATAAGCAAGTGTGGGTCCGCAGGTTGCGGATTTGCTTACCGCATACCAGCCCACCGGGCTAGGGTTGATCAGAGCTTGTATTCTGCCTTGATCACCTCCCAGATGATGATGACCTTGTTGAGTGCTTCGGCTTCGAGCTGATCTATTTGGTGCAGTGGTCGTGCGCGATCGAAGAAGAACGTTACTTCCAGCGTGGGCCTGGCGTGGTTCGGTGGCTCTGCCTGGAAGCAGGTTGTGCCATGCTTGCGAAGCCATGCGCTGTACAGTTCGTCGGTGATCATGAAGTCGTGCTCTTGCATCTCGAAGTTGAGCTCGCCAGTCTCGATGATGTGGTCGAGCCACGTTGTGTCGACGAAGTACTGCCGTCCGATGCTGTTGGCGACGAATATGATCTTGTCGAGATCATAGTTTTCGTTGCCGTCGCTGACGTCTGCGAAACTGGGGCTTTCATACATCGCCATCAGTTTGCAGTTGAGCTGATCGACCGCCGGTTGCATTCGCTGCATGTAGCGCGTCTGGGCGTCGTAGTCGAAGCCCGCTCGTAGCGGTTGACTCGTGACACCTTCCCAGAGGCGGAACGTGGCGTTGTACTCGGCGTAGTCGGTTTCGTCTCCGTTATCGTCGTGGACGACCTTGATTGCTGAGCCGACGATACTATCGACGTCCCACAAGGGTCCCAACTCCTCCCTCACTTGCTTATCGGTATCAATGAGGGCTCATTGACCGTATAATCATACAACTTTCTCGCGTGATTGCAACCATAAACAAAATAACCCTCAGCTAGAGGGTTATGCAATGCGGGTGGATAACGGGCGCAACATGAAGGGGTAGGTCACGCATAGAGCGTGTCTCATGTTGCAGCCCGTCGTCCGAGTTGTGCTGGTGACGCGTGAGCGTCAGGTGTACTGGTTGGGTGCGGAGGAGATGAGGGCGGCGAGGCCGATGAAGAATGCTGTTGCGGCCAGGAAGCCCCAGAAGGCGTAGCGCAGGTCACTCATCTTGGATTTGGCGATGGCGTACTTGCCGTAGCCGATCGGGTTCCCATAGTAGGGATAGGCCATTACGGCGCCGTACTTGATGCCGTAGCCGATGCTCCGCGTCAGGAACCAGATGGTCAGGACGAAGAGGATCAGGATGAACCCGATGATGAAGAGCGTCAGCCCATGCACCATGTCTTGGCGGTCCAGACAGTACTGCGCAGCCTTGTGGGCGGCGGTGCACTGGCCGAAGTCCTTGCGAGCCTCCATGTCTGCATACTTGCCACCGAAGGTGACGACAGTGTGGACAGCGAAGACGCTGATGGGGATGCAGATCACGGCGCTGGCGAGTTTCAGCTCTGAGTCCGAGTCGTCGAACGGCTCAAGCCCAGGATGCGGGTCGTGCATGTTACTCCTTCCGAAAGGTACAGAAAACCAACAGGTCTCGAACCATATTATTATATCATATTTAGAGTATTTTTACAACTTCTCAAATGGAAAAGCCGGAGGCATGTTGGGAAAACGAGGGTGCGAGCAAAATGCTCGTGATCGTTTCTCTTACCATGCCTCCGGCTAGTCCGAGAGGTTCTAGTGCGTCAGACGCACGATGTCGGTGAGAAGGCCCATGGCCGCGAAGTTGATTGCTGCCACGATGGCCGTGTAGATTGCTGCCACGATGGCATTGGTCCGTAGTGCGTCGAGCAGTTCTTGACCATCCTCATCCCTGTAATAGCCGAAGAGGCTGATACGAAAGGCGTGCTTCGGGACGAAGCAGGAGGCCACCAGGCAGGTGATCATGAAAGTGATGAGCACTGCACCGATGAGCCACAAGACGCCGAAACCTCCGGTGATTGCCATGGCGTGACCGATGCTGACATGGTGCATGTGCGCACGAGTCACCACGATGTGATGGCCATAGCGAGCTCCAAGGACACCGATGTAGTGCACGGCGATCATGATTGCGATGCTCCACACCACCATCAGGATCCCCAGGCCCACCGTTCGGAGGGAGTGGCGGACGCTCTGGCGTTCTTCGGACTTCTTGAGGTGCCGAAGTGTCACGGTGCTGATGTGTGAGCGGGACGACTTGACCAGATTGCGGCCGAAGTTGTGGCGGATCTGCGGCGTGTTTTCGGGCATGATTGCCTCTCACGTTAAGGTGCAGTGGACTGTCTCTCGAACAAATATATTATAACATTTTTAAGCATAAAAATAAAGATTCGCAAAGCAAAAGGCCAGATAACAAACGGTGGGGAATGTCGCATGGTGCGACCCGTTTGCCATCTGGCCAATCCGTGCTCCTTAGAGGGCGAAGTAGATGACGCCGGTGAGACCGGTCAGCGCGGCGATCCAGAAGGTTCGCCGGAGGCGCTTGTAGGTTGCTGCGTCATCGAACGTGTGAAGGCAGTTCTGTGCCATCGTGAGAAGGACCAGGGCGATGGTCGCGGTGTCCAACAGGAAGATGGTCAGGTTCACCCCGATCATGCTCAGCTCAACGCCTCGCCTGCAGCCCTGGACTTGCTCGCTCGTGACGAACTTGCAGTCGTCGTACATGTTGCCCATGTGTGCGCTGATCGAGCCGCCGATGGCGACTTCGAGGTAACCCAGCGGGACGATGAACATCGCGCATGCGATGACAAACTTCAACCACTGGATGATGCCAGCAGACGGCTTGACGTTGTTGTTGGCCGTCGGTGCCTGCGTGCCCATGAGACTCACACTCCAATGTAAAGGGGACGGAATTCAATATTATAACATGTTTATGCTTAAAAATAAAGTCTTTTGTCGGCAAATTGCCATCTATTCTTAAGGTTGATCATATAATGTAGTAACTAATTCCTAGCGCACCTGCGTGTGCGTGCTATAATGAATTACGATTATGCTTGATCTTAATAAAGTCAAAAATTTCAGCCAATCAATGGCTAGCAAGGTGGCCGATAAAGCCGCTGAAGTAAACTCTAAAGTCGCCCAGCGTGGTCAAACATCTGAGGACCAGTATATTGTTGGCCTCGATATTGGTACCGAATACGTAAAGGCACTTATCGGTAAAGTCATGCCTGGCGGCATCGAGATTGTTGGTGTTGGCCGTAAGCACCAAGCTTTGAGCGACATGCAGGCCGGCGCAATCGCAGACATTGCGCGCGTCGTCGAAAACTGTGACAAAGCATTGGCTATGGCTGAACAGCAAGCTGGTGTAAGCGCTCGTACAGCTGTTCTTGGTATTGCCGGCGAACTTGTTAAGGGTATGACAACTACCGTCCGCGTAACGCGTAAAGACGCTATAAAAGCTCTTGATTTGCCAGAGGTAGAACGCATTATTAAGCTCGTTCAGGAACGAGCTCAGGCTAAAGCTAAGCAACAACTCGCATGGGAGCTTGGTGGCAAAGAAGTCGAAATTCGTCTCGTTAACAGTGCGCTTGTTGGCATCGAAATCGATGGTTACAAAGTTACGAGTCCTGTTGGCTTCCAGGGTAAAGACGTCGTTGTACAACTTTACACGGCATTTGCGCCGCTTATTCACATTGGCGCTCTGGAACGTACAGCCCAGCAGCTAGACCTCGATCTTTTGGCAGTCGCGGCAGAGCCATTTGCAGTTTCTCGATCTGTCATTGGTGACGACACGAGTGCAAGTATGAGCGCTATTCTTATGGATATCGGTGGTGGTACAACCGATATTGCTGTTATTAACGATGGCGGTGTCCAGGGTACCAAGATGTTTGGTATCGGTGGCCGTGCCTATACTCGTTCTATCGAGCGTGAGCTCAACGTCGAATTTGACCAAGCCGAGTTACTCAAAGTTGGTTTGGCCGAAAATCGCGTTCCGCAGCACAAGGTTGCTGCTGTTGAGGGTGCTCTTAACAAGACACTCGATGTTTGGATGAGTGGTATCGAAGTAGCACTTGCCGAATTTACCAAGCTCGATCATTTACCGCACAATGTTTTGCTTTGTGGCGGTGGTTCAAGCCTCGACATCCTTATGGACAAACTCGAACAGACAGATTGGTACAAACAATTGCCATTCACTCGTAAGCCAATTGTGCATCACATTCACCCAGACCAAGTTGTGGGTATTATTGACAAAACAGGGCAAGTGAACGACCATACGTTTATTACAGCTATGGGCTTGCTCCGTGTCGGCTTGGATACGCTCCAATTCTCCGGCACTGCTGGTGCAGACTCATCTGGCTCAATTCGCGAAAAACTTGATAGGATGCTTAAAACATGAGCAGTATACCCGCTAAAGATGTCATTTACATCGACGTAGATGACGAAATAACAACCATTATCGATAAGGTTCGTGGCTCACAGAGTAAGATTCTTGCGCTTGTATTGCCTAAGCGTGCAACGACGCTTCAGAGTGTCGTTAACATGAAGCTGCTTAAGCGCAGTGCCGATGAAACGAGCAAAAATCTTGTACTTATTACAAGTGAAACTGGACTGCTGCCACTTGCGGCCAATGTTGGTATGTATGTTGCCAAGAATTTGCAGAGTAAGCCCGAAATCCCTCATGTACCAGCTGCCGTAGCCGAATTGCCCGACGACTTTGAAGAGTCTATCAATATGGATGACTCAGATGCCAAACTCGTAAAGCCTGGACTCGATAAGAGCGCTGCAGTTGGCGACTTGGCGCGTGGTTCAATGCCTCCATCAAGCCTCGATGATGCTATTAACCTCGACAATACCGATAAAAACCCGATTATGCGCAACATGCCACCAACTGGTGCGGTAGTTGGTGGTCCTGGTCCTAAGGGCGACAAGAACGCGCCAATAGCTCCAAAGGGCAAGAAAAACAAGAAACTTGCCATTCCTAACTTCGATAAATTCCGTCTATGGCTGATTATCGGCGGTGGCGGTTTAGCCCTAATTATTTTCCTCTGGATCATGTGCTTTAAGGTAATGCCACGCGCAACCATTCTAGTAAAGACCAACAGCACAGCTGTCGACACCAATCTCAACATTACTTTGAGTACGTCATCGAATAGCCTCAGTGCAGACGGTGGCGTTGTACCTGCTCAGTCTCAGCAAACCCAAAAAACGCTTACAGGCCAAGCTGATGCATCTGGCCAGCGTAACGATGGTCAAAAGGCGAGCGGTACGGTTAGTATGTCTGCTGGTGCTTGTAGCGGTACGGTTCCTGCCGACGTTCCTGCCGGAACTGGCATTACTGCTAGCGGCCAGACATTCATCACACAAACATCTGCATCGTTTGCACCTGCAACTTCTCACGGCAGCTGTACTTGGCAGTCCGCTAAAAGTATCACCGTAAGTGCTCAGACAGGTGGCGCTAAAGGCAACTTGGATTCTGGCACGACATTTGCCGTAGCCGGGCGTTCAGATGTTAAAGGTACTTCTAGTGATCCATTCACTGGCGGTACAGACCAAATTACCAAGATCTTGCAGCAGTCAGACATCGATGCCGCTAAACAGAAGATTGCCAGCCAGGACACAGGCGCTATCAAGCAGCAACTCCAGAACCAACTCACAAACATGGGCCTTTACCCAGTTCCCGCCACGTTTACAACGGGTACGCCAAACATTACAACCAGCGCTAAGGCTGGCGACGAAGCAGGTAATGTTACGGTAACCGAAAATCTAACGTACACAATGCTTGGCGCTAAGCAGGCTGATCTCAAGAAGCTCATCGCCAACGCTGTTGATGAACAAATCGATGCCAAGAAACAGGTAATTACTGATTACGGCTTAGACAGCGCTGAATTTACCATTCAGAATGCTGATAATGGTAACGTTGCTATGCATGTAACTGCTGTAGCCGGCCCAAGCCTCAAGACCGAAACATTGCGTCAGCAGGTTGCTGGTAAGAAGCTCAATGATACAAAGCAAATCATCAAGAGTAATCCAGGCGTTACAGATGTGACCGTAAACTATAGCCCATTCTGGGTAAGCTCTACGCCAAGTAGCACGAGCAAGATCAGTATTACCATCGATAAACCGCAAACGAAAGCAAATGCCAGCAATTAAGGGAAGCAGTATCGTGTCGCTTGATGTCGGTGCCCAACGCATTGGCGTTGCACGAGCAAGTACGATTGCTAAGATTGCATCACCACTTACGACACTCACGCACGATGCAGCTATCCTAGAGACTATATCCACGTTACTTAGGCAAGAAGATGCCGGCGCCTTGGTTGTGGGTTTGCCGCGCAACATGCAGAGCCAAGAGACAGACCAAACGCGCATTGTTCGTGATTTTGTGCGACAATTACAGGAGCACACAGAGATTCCGGTATTTTTCCAGGATGAAGCGCTAACATCAAATAAGGCAGAAGCCGAGCTTAAAGCTCGCAAGAAGCCCTACGTCAAAGGCGATATCGATGCTTTGGCGGCGACCTATATTCTAGAAGATTTTTTGCAAGAACAGGGGATACTATAAGTTATGAGATACAGCGCACAGCAACCAACATCTCGATGGCCACGACGCCTTACACTCGTATTCATATTACTGCTGATTTTGGTTGTAGGCGCCACAGTTCTGGTTCGACAGGTGTATTACGAGAAGCTTAAGCCCGTCAGCCCGAGCCAAAAAACTCAGTTGGTAACTGTTCAGCAGGGGGCTTCGCTGGACGTGATCGCTAATAATTTAGAAAATGATGGTCTTATTCGCAGTGCTTGGGCATTTAAACTTTACGTTAGCAGCAAACAAGTCCGCAGTGACCTTCAGGCAGGCACCTATGCGTTTGCGCCAAGTCAAACTGTTGCACAAATAGTTTCGCAACTCACACACGGCAAGATAGCGACCAACGAAATTACTATTTTGCCTGGTCAGCGTATAGACCAGATCAAAACATCATTGATAAACGATGGTTTTAACGATGCAGATGTCGAAAAGGCACTTGATCCTGCTCAGTATGCCGGTAACTCTGCTTTGGTCGACAAACCAGCCGGAGCCAGTCTTGAGGGCTACCTTTTCCCTGACACATTCCAGAAGGATGCCAACACTACGCCTAAAGATATTGTAACCCAGTCACTGGCGGCTATGCAGAAGCAATTGGCCCCTGACTTGCGCTCAGCATTTGCTAAACAGGGCCTCGGCACATATCAGGCAATTGTCTTGGCATCTATGGTTGAACAAGAGGCAAATAACGCAACGGATCGCCAGCAAGTAGCGCAGGTGTTTTTGACTCGTTTGAGTCAAAATATGACGCTTGGCTCAGATGTTACGGCATTTTATGGTGCAACTTTGGCGGGAAAATCCAAGTCTACAACCTACGATTCCGCGTATAACACCCTGTTGTATAAGGGGTTGCCCCCAACTCCTATCAGCAACGTGAGCATGCAGTCGTTGCAAGCGGTTGCGCATCCTGCTAATACCGATTGGCTTTTCTTTGTGGCTGGCGACGACGGAACGGTTCACTTCTCTAAGACGTTGGAAGAGCACCAGGCGCTTATCCAACAATATTGCCAAAAATTGTGCGCACAGTAGATTTTATAACAGGGGTAGGGGCTATCAAAACCTTGAAATTATGGTCATGCTTGCTATACTTGGGTGTGAAGTACGAGAAGTGCTTTATTTTGATGTATGGCAGTAAGCCAGGAGTTGCATATTAGTCATTCTATTACGCAAGCGCTTGACACTCCCAAAGAGGCCAAGCGTGCCCGAACCTCTCGATTTTCGCGTTTGCGAAACCGCGTTGGTTCAGTAGCCAAACAACGTCGAACCATCCGTTATGGATTGTTAGTTGGCAACTTCGTGTTGCTCGGCGGTATTATCGCTTTCGCGTTGTATGGCACAAACAGTAGTGAGCGTGTCACCACTAATTCGTTAGCGGCAGCAAGCAGCACGACTGCAAATCCCCTTGACCAACTTTCCTCTGCAGATATTGCTTTGAATCTTTCCCGCGCTGTTAACCTACCCGAGGCTACAGCTGTCAAAAACCAAGCTGAGACCGTAAGTGCCGAAATGGCTGTTACGGCTAGCTATAGTGTTGTCGACAAACCACAAATTGTGGCTACGACTCTTAAAACACGCAATGACATTGTCGATTATCTTGCAAAGGATGGCGACACGGTTACTAATATTGCCGCAAAATTTAATGTTACCTCAGACAGTATTCGCTGGTCCAACAACCTAACGGGCGATGCTGTTACTGTAGGTGCACACCTCTCGATTCCTCCTATTAACGGTATCGTATACACTGTTGCATCTGGTGATACTGCACAGAGCCTTGCCGATAAGTACAAGGCAAGCGCCGATCAAATTACTGCATTTAACGATGCCGAAGTTTCTGGTCTAAAGCCTGGTGAAAAGATTGTTATCCCTAACGGTCAGGTTCAGCAACCGGTATATCGCGCAGCTGCTTCAACATCATACGGCTATTCATTTGGTAGCTCCGCTATCTATGGTTACAACGGATACGACTATGGTTTCTGTACCTGGTATGTAGCTAATCGTATCTCTGTCCCAAGCAACTGGGGTAACGCCAATACCTGGGATAACCTTGCACCACTAAGCGGTTGGACTGTAAGCAGCGTACCTCGCCAAGGCGCAGTTGCTCAGACTGACCGTGGTAGCGAAGGCCATGTGGCTTATGTTGAGGCTGTGTCTGCTGACGGCACTCAGATCAAATATAGCGACATGAACGGTTTGGCTGGTTATGGCCGTGTTGGTTATAGCGGTTGGGTTTCTGCTTCTTATTTCCCACACTACATTTACCGCTAGAGGCTTTAAAATACAGTACACCTCTGTGAAATTGACAGATTGATTTTAATATTTCGAAGTATTCCGGTATACTGTAAAGAGATTATGAGTTTTATTGATAAAGCATCAGTTGTAATTGCTGCCGGTGACGGTGGTAACGGTATTGTTAGCTGGCGCCACGAAATCTATGTTGATAAAGGTGGCCCAGACGGCGGTGACGGTGGCAACGGCGGTGACGTCGTATTTATTGCTAGTCGCAACCAGAACACACTCGCAAATTTCCGTTACCAGCGAGAGCTTAAGGCTAAACCCGGTGGCAACGGCGGCCCTTCTCGCAAGCATGGCCGCAATGGTCTTGATCTTGAGATAGCCGTGCCAGTTGGCACCGCTGTAACTGATCTCGATGGCGAATTATTGGCTGACCTCATCGAAGATGGCCAACGCGCAGTTATTGCTCGTGGTGGTAAGGGTGGCTTCGGTAACGCTCACTTTATTAGCTCTGTTCGCCAGACTCCAAGAATTGCCGAACGTGGTGAACCTGGCGAAATTATTCAGGCTAAACTCGAACTAAAAATGATTGCTGATGTTGGCCTCGTTGGTTTGCCAAACGCTGGCAAGTCTACATTCTTAAGTGTTATCAGCAACGCGACCCCAGAAATCGCCGATTATCCATTTACGACAATCAAACCAAACCTTGGTGTTGCAACAGTCGACAAGAATACCCATCTTCTAATTGCCGATATTCCTGGCCTTATTGAAGGCGCTGCCGAAGGCAAGGGACTTGGCGACGAATTCTTGCGTCACGTTGAGCGTACAGCAGTTCTTCTGCACCTTATTGATGCTTACCAGTCTGACATCGTTGAAACATACAAGACTATTCAGGCTGAGCTTGCTGCTTACAAGATCGACCTCTCTGGTAAGCCCCAGATAGTTGCGCTTACAAAAATCGAAGGTCTCGATGATGATATTATTCAGGACCAACTGCAGAAGCTTCGCGCTGTAGTGCCAGAGACAACCGATATTGTTGCTATTTCTGCGCCGGCACATACCGGTCTTGATGCACTGCTCCGTGACCTTAGTACGCTCGTAACACGTGAGCGTGCACGCATAGCTTCCGAAATTGAAGAAACAGGTACCATAGACGGCGTGCCAATTCTTACACTCAAGAAAGAGCAACTCGCTTGGAAGGTCAAGAAAATTGATAACTACTACTTGGTTACGGGTCACAAGATTGAGAAGTTTGCTTCTCGCACTGACTTCGAAAACGAAGCAGGTGTCCAGCGCCTTCGCGACATTATGAAGAAAATGGGCATTATGCACGAACTTATTCGCCAGGGCATTGATGCTGGCGATCGTATCCTTATCGACAACAAGGGCGAACTCGAATACTAGACCTCGCTAGTATTGAATAATATTGACGCTTATGGTATAATATATACCATGGAAAGTAACAGGCTACACATTACTGACGAGCGCATTTACCCAGGCGTTCCCCTTGACGAGGTCGACCAACTTAACGATGGTCAGCCTATGAATCTCACTGCTGACCATGCATTTATCCCCGAAGGTCATATTCGTACCGGACGACGCACAATATCTGTCTCTGGCATTATGAGTGAAATTGTTGACCGTGATGAAGGCGGTGACGAAGTCTACGACGTCGTTGAACGTCAAGCGACAATACACGTTGTTAGTCCTTCATGGATTGGACGAGCATTAGCTCGGGCGCGTGGTAATGATCCAGCTGCTCGTGTTTATGCAGCTGTAAAAATGGGCGAAAGAATGGTGGACGGCGGCGAACAGCTGTAGTCTCAACGAGACATTCATTACGACACCGTGATACACTGGTAGATATGCAATCTGCCAGTTTTTTCTTTTATGACCTCGAAACCAGCGGTATCAATAGTCGCGAATCACGTATTATGCAATTTGCGGGTCTGCGAACCGACCTCAATCTCAAACCTATTGCTGAGCCGGAGAATTTGTTTGTCAAACTGAGCCCGGATATTTTACCTGATCCTGATGCAGTGCTACTTACTGGTATTACACCGCAGGCCACTATGATGGATGGCCTAACCGAAGCCGAGTTTCTTCGCTATTTCGAGGATGAAATCGCTACGCCTGGTACGATTTTTGTGGGCTATAACACAGTGCGTTTTGACGACGAGTTTATGCGCAATCTACACTATCGTAATTTTTACGATGCCTATGAATGGCAATGGCAAGATGGTAAGTCTCGTTGGGATCTGCTTGACGTAGTTCGCATGACACGTGCGCTACGTCCCGAAGGGATTGAGTGGCCATTCAGCGCCGACGGAAAGCCCACGAACCGCCTGGAACTTATTACAGCGCTTAATAAGCTGGAACATGAGCACGCTCACGATGCGTTAAGTGATGTCTATGCCACAATCGAAGTTGCACGACTAATTCGCAACAAACAGCAGAAACTTTTTGACTATCTTTTTACACTTCGAGACAAACGCAAAGTTGCTGAAGTCGTTGAGGGCGGCCAGCCATTTGTATATGCTAGTGGCCAATACCCAAGCGAATATGAAAAAACCGCAGTTGTGATGACGATCTGCCCGCATCCAAAGCGCCAGGGCGCTGCACTCGTTTATGACTTGCGTCATGATCCTACTAAGTATAAAGATATGTCAGCTGAGCAGCTTGCTGAAGCCTGGAAATGGAAAAAAGATAACCCAGAAGAGCGTCTGCCGGTCAAAAACTTAGCCTACAATAAGTGTCC
>CAZZHV010000006.1:13546-41080 GCA_964654135.1 uncultured Candidatus Saccharibacteria bacterium | reverse complement strand
AAAACAGTGGCTGAGCGAGTTAGCCACTGTTTTTTCTTGGAGTTTTTGAGAAGAGATAATTGTTTTGGTTTGATGGTATCTGATGCTCAGATACCAACCACAACTTCGAATAAGGCGAAACTGTCGTCAATATCCCACGCACCACCTAGGACTAACCTATTGGACCCAATTATACAGCAAATATGCCTCGTTGGACAGATTTTCTCATTGTGGGTAGCTGCCTAAGCCCACTACTTTTGTAATGGATTTGGGGAGCTACCAGGAGAACGACGAAATGAAAATGAGGTGAGAGCAAAATGCACTCAAACTTCAGATTCACGTCGCCGCTCTCCTGGATCAGGCTCTCTGTTGCGAGCTAGTCGCTAGTTGCCATGAAGGCAGTGACCCTGGGCCATGGTGTGCGAGCCGTGCTCGCTGAAGACCTTGCGCGGTACACAGCAGAGAAAGACCCTGGGGTCCTTGCTGACCACCCATGAACCGTCCGCTTGCCGTTGTTGGATTTCGAAGTGCCAGTACATGTCACCGCCGTCGGCCGTGCCAGCTTCGAGGCTGTCGATGGTGCGGTTGAAGCGTCGCTGCTTGGGGTGCTTGGCACTCAGCTCAGAAATGCTCCGACCTTCCCAGATGGGAGTGGTGTCGTTTTTGCCGTAGTAGCTTGAGATTTTCACGACGCGGTAGAACGGCAAGCTGCTGAGCTTATGCCTGGCAGCAGCGATGAGCTTACCGTACGTCCACGGCGACGCCACGTCACCCTTTGCTGCGGGAGCACGCCTGAAGGCGATCGTATCGCCCTTGGCCGGTGTAGCCAGCCGCGTGTCCTTTTGCATGATCGGGCCGATGAAGACGATGGTGGCGTCCTTGACGTCCACGAACTGACCATTGTTGTAGTGGAAGAAGAGCTCTTCTCCTGTCTGGCCATTGTCGTTGATGACGCACAGGAAGCCGAATCGCTTGCCGGGCCGATTGTCGAAGAGTTTGACCGTGCCGTACTCGAGGTCGCGCATGAACTGATCCAATCACTTGTCGACTTTTGGTTCCTCTGTTGAGGGGCAATGGGCACGATAAGTCATGCCGGTTGTTCCTCAACAGAATACAGAGAGCTTGTTAATGTACCTCGGAAATGAATATAGATGCACCTCGACGAAGTACATACATTTTGACATATTTATAGTTATATGTCAATTATCTAACAGGGGCGGGAGGTAATAAAAAAGACCGCGGAGAGGTCTGTAGGAGCTGTTCTTTTGTTGGCAGCACATTGTCACTGGCGATGTACTTATTTTACGGTGATACTCACCGGGACAGGATTCGTTTTCTGGTGGCAGCAAAAGCTTCGCAGGAGCTTTTGCTCATTTTTCATCGAATCCTTATCAGTATAAGATTTAAAATAATTGGCCGATGACCATTTATTTTAAATGGTACCCCGGACAGGATTCGAACCTGTGACCTTGAGCTTAGAAGTCTCTTGCTCTATCCATCTGAGCTACCGGGGCTCGTCTTTCGGGGTATAAAACTGGTGCGGGTAGAGAGAATCGAACTCTCATCTCCAGCTTGGAAGGCTGGCATACGAAGCCATTGTACGATACCCGCATAACATCCCACATATCCGAAGACAGAGGTATTATACCAAGTATTTAATGAAAAGTGGAGCTGTAGTAGCTCTGTCAGACTTTCCGGATGTAGATGTGTGGTGCGATGTACGGGGAGTTTTCCTTGTGGAAATGAATACTGGCTCCCCGTACATCTGTTACTGCGTCTTTCTTGAGGTCAGAGCCTCAGAGTAGGTCAGGCCGGGTCTTGGCCCAGAACGGTACCGTCGCGGAATGTGACAGTTACGCGTTCGCGTGCTCCGTTGCGGGACAGTGTGAGCGGACCGAGCTGGACCTGCTTTTTGGCGTCGACGAACTGCAGCTCTTTGCCGCTGGCGACCTCGGTGAGGATCTTGCCGGCGATGGCCAGGGCAGCGTTGACGGCGTCGGTGGTGTGGATGTTGCCGAGCGCCAGGCGCACTGCATCCAGGCCAGCACTGCCGCTGCGAATCAACTGTACGCCATCGAGCACGTCGACGACTTCGCGATTCTCGAAGATGTTGCCATCGTCGTTGTTGTCTTCGGCAGACAAAACATTACCTCACTTACTAGAAGGAACAGTACCTGTACTCTACAATAATAAGATATAAAAAGCAAAAGAGCCTCTCGGTTGCGGAGGCTCTTTTTAAATTTGCGGGCAGAAATTAGAGTTCGTGGAGAACAGTAATTTGAGCGCCAAGAGAGTTGAGACGTTCGGCCAAATCTTCGTAACCACGCTGAATGGTGTAGATGTTGCGAAGGGTTGATACACCGTCGGCAGCAAGCATACCGATAAGCAGCAAGCTGGCTGGGCGAAGGGCAGGCGGACAAACGACGTCAGCAGCACGGAAGTGTGTTGGACCTTCGACGTACAGACGGTGCGGATCGGCAAGTTCTACCTGCATGCCAACTTTGCTCATCTCGGTGTAATAGATAGCACGGTTTTCGTACATCCAGTCATGGATGAGCGTACGACCGTGTGCAACACCAGCGATTGGCACAAAATACGGCAAGTTGTCGGCATTGATGCCAGGGTAGGCGGCAGAGTGAATCTTGTCGGCTAACGCCTTGAGCTTACCATTGTGTTTGTGAATGGTTAGATCGACGAGCTCCGTGTGGCCATTGTTGGCTTTGTAGCGCTCAGTAAGATCGTATGTTAGGCCCATCTTCTTGAGCTTAAGGAGTTCCACAGACATAAAGCTGATAGGTACACGCTTAATAGTGATTTCTGAGTCGGTAGTAACTGCAGCAGCGGTGAAGAACATGGCTTCGATTGGGTCTTCGGCTGGTGCGTAGGTAATGTTCTTCTTGATGAATGGCACACCCTTAACACGGATGGCGTTGCTGCCGATGCCGTCAATTTTGACGCCAAGCTTCTGCAGGAAGAAGCAGAGGTCCTGGACCATGTAGTTGCTGGTACCAAATTCGATAATTGTTTCTTCTGGCGTACGAGCGGCAGCCAAAAGTGCGTTTTCGGTAACAGTGTCACCAGCTTCGTAAAGCGTTACGCGGCCAGCGGCGTGTTTGTCGACGGTCACTTCGTAGTGACCAGTTGCAGCAACGATGTTTACACCGAATTCTTCAAGTGCAAAGAGGTGTGGTGCCACTGTGCGGGCGCCAAGCTTACAGCCACCAGCGTAAGGGATCTTGAATTCTTTGAAGTCGTGCATTAGAGGACCCATCATCATAAGAACGGAACGGGTCTTGCGAGCTGCAGGAGCGTCCATTTCGTCCATTTTGAGGGTTTCTGGACGGCGAATTTCGAGGTCGTTACCGTTTACCCATTTTGCAGATACACCGATGCTCTCGAGTACCTCAATAATGCGGTAGACTTCTTCGATACGCGGGAACGATTGGAACTTGGTTACGCCGTAGTTAAGAAGGCTAGCGCAAAGCAGAGCGACAGCCGCATTCTTACTGGTCTTAAGAGTGATTTCGCCCTTAAGTTCGTGACCACCGTCGATACGTAGATTGACGGCTCCGCCATTAAGGCTAATGAGTTGCTTGTTTAAAACATCACTAATACGACCAAGTGTCTCGAGGCTGAGGTTTTGCTTGCCGTGTTCAATACGATTTACCGCCGATTGGCTGGTATTGAGACGATTAGCAAATTCTGCCTGCGTAAGACCGCGTTCTTGGCGAATTCGTGCGATAAGTTGTCCGATTTTCTCGTTTGTCGATTCCATAGCATATCAATTATATATCAAATGTGATATAAGTTTCAAGCATTTCGTAAGTTTGAAGGGAAAAATACAGCTAATTCGCAGTTTATCATAGGCGACATGCTTGCTACAATGTGAGCATGATCTAGCTACCCTCTACATACCAACCGCATTTATTTACGAAAAAAACGAGGAGGTGTCCAATGGACGACCCAGTAGCTACTATTAATGACCGAGCAATTGCCGATCTTATTATCGCAGAAGAAGAGCGCCAACGAGATGGTCTTGAGCTGATTCCATCCGAAAATTACGTAAGCCGCGAAGTACTTTCCGCAATGGGCAGCGTACTTACCAATAAATATTCTGAAGGCTTCCCTAAGCGTCGTTATTACGGTGGCCAAGAAAACACAGACAAAATTGAACAGTTGGCAATTGACCGCGCAAAAGCGCTATTTGGTGCAGATCACGCCAATGTGCAACCTCATTCTGGTGCGCAAGCCAACGAAGCAGCTTTTCATGCATGGTGTGAGCCTGGTGACACTATTTTGGCTATGGAGCTGAGTCATGGAGGTCACTTAACGCACGGACGCCCAGGTACAGTGCTCGCTAAGTTGTTCAACTATGTTCGTTACGGCATGAAGGACACCGAAACGGGCGAGATTGATTACACTTTGCTGCGACAGCTAGCTCTCAAGCACAAGCCAAAGATTATCTTGGCTGGTTTTTCATCGTATCCACGTGAGCTTGATTACGCCAAGTTCGCCGAAATTGCTAATGAAGTTGGCGCGGTTCTCATGATGGATATGGCACATATCGCCGGCCTTATCGCTGGTAAGGCGCTTAAGAATCCATTTGATTATGGTTTTCATATCGTTACGACAACAACACACAAGACCTTGCGTGGTCCGCGCGGTGGCATGATTTTAACGCGCGGCACCCCGGGAAACCCCCTCAAAGCACCAGAGAAAACTATTGAGAATTTGCCGACATTGGTTGATCGCACGGTTTTCCCGGGAGTACAGGGTGGCCCGCTCGAACATGTTATTGCAGCTAAGGCTGTAAGCTTCTACGAAGCTGCACAACCGGAATTCCAGGTTTATGCCAAGCAAGTGCTCTCTAACAGCCAAGCGCTCGCTACAGCGCTCATGAATCGTGGCTTTAAGCTGGTTACGAACGGTACCGACAACCACATGGTTGTCGCAGACGTACATGCCAGTTTTGGCCTGCACGGCGGTGAAGTCGAGGCTGTACTTGATCGCGTGGGATTAAATCTTAACAAGAACGTTATCCCAGACGATCCACTGCCTCCGTTCCGCCCAAGTGGTATTCGCCTAGGTACGCCGGCAATTACCACTCGTGGCCTCGTGGAACCACACATGGACCAGGTTGCCGAATGGATGCTCAGGAGTATTAACGCTCGCAACGACGAAAAAACTCTCGATACCATTCGTAAAGAGGTTGTGGCATTTGCTCGCGAATTCCCATTGCCAAGTGACATTTAGTTTTTGATAGAGACTATAAAAACACCCCTGAGTTTCAGGGGTGTTTTGGTGAGAGAGGGAACTAGGTTAATTTAACGGCGTCGGAATCTGCCCAGCAAACGAGCGCCAGCAGCAACTGCTACGACGGCAACGCCAGCGTACTCGGCAATTCGGGTTGCTCTTTTGTGGTTGGCAATAACTTCCTTGGCCGCAGCACGAATGCCGCTAAGCGTAAGATGCTCTTCGCGTACCACGGTAGGGGTGTGTTCGACGGTGTGTGGCATTTCCGTCTCGACAGGCTCTTGCGGTGTGGCTGCTTCGATAATGGCGACATCACGTGCCAGCTCTGCTTCAGCAGCTAGTCGCTCTGCTTCTGTTTTAGCCTGAGCTTCTCGAGCAGCTTGTTCTGCGTAGGCCTCAGTCTCTGCTTCTGCTTTGGCAACTTGCGCTGCTTTGGCAGCCTCGGCTGCCAAGTCTGCATCACGACTCTTCTCGAGGCCGCGCAAAACACGTGTTAGGAAGGTTGCTGCCTCTTGCTTATCGAGGCCGGATTGTTCTTCCTCGATGATTGCCGCAAC
Source organism: uncultured Candidatus Saccharibacteria bacterium (assembly GCA_964654135.1). Lineage (GTDB taxonomy): Bacteria > Patescibacteriota > Saccharimonadia > Saccharimonadales > UBA4665 > CAMLQK01. Next base: position 35,291 of record CAZZHV010000006.1, on the reverse strand, counting down.
AGAACCTTCTTGCTCGCCTTTAACGGTGATAACAGTGCGAGGGGTTTCGGGTGCAATTGCCTCGACTGGCGTCACGACAGTAATCTCACGTGCTACTTCCGCTTTTGGTGGCATGGTAATTTCACGGCGCACAGGAGCTGGCGCTAGCTCTGAGGTAGCGGTCATCTGCTCAAACGTAGGCGGACGGCCATAATACGGACGGCGCAATTCAGCATAGTAGTTTGTGTGAGAAGTTGATCGTTCTTTGTTTAGCGTGTCAAAGATTGAGCCGGATTCACCCTCTCTGACGAGTGGCCCGCGATCTTGAAGGCTCATAACCTGATAACCTGTAGCCATTTGCTTGTGAGAAGGACGTGCCATTTGGCTTGCTACGGCATCTGGGTGTGTCTCTGCAAACAACTGTGCGTATAGTGGTTCGCCAAATTCTGGCTCGAGTGTCTGAATCGGTGCCGTAAACTCTGGCACTTCCGTGTATGGTTCGTGTGCCCAGGACGGGGTGTGATGCTGGCCTTCGTAATCTGGTGCCGCAACGGCCGGTTCGACAGGCGGTGTTATAAGACTATGTTCTCCGAGTGTATCAAACTCGGGTTCACTTAAGGGGTCTGGGGTTCCTGGTTCATATAGCCATGGCTGATGGCCTGATTGTTCAACTGACATACCGTCTCCTTTGCCTGACAGACATAAAAACACCCGCTCCCTTTTGCAAGAAGCCGGTGGCTCCGTCGGATTATTCCGATCTTACTATTTGGGTATACGCCTATTCTACACATATTGCAAGTAAAATATGTGAGATATCTCACACGTTTCACTGTACGGAGCATGGTGTATAATGAACATAATGTCAGAAAACGAACGACAAAACGTACGTGCTGCAGTCTATCTCGTTTTTGAAAATGGGGGAAATATTCTCATGTCTCACCGCGTTAATAGTGGTTATCATGATGGAGAATATGGTCTGCCCACCGGTCACATTGCTGAGGGTGAACCTGCGTCTGGTGCCGCTATTCGCAAGGCACTAGAAGAAGTTGGCGTTAAATTACGCATGTCTGAATTGCGTCTGGTGCACGTTATGCATCGCTCAAGCAACAGTGATAAGTCGGCGAATTACATCGATTTTTATTTCTTGGTTATGAATTTCCCGGGTGAGCCACACAACAAAATCCCAAGCAAGTGTGATGAACTCAGGTGGGTAAAATGGGATGAGCTGCCAGCAAAGACTGTTCCTGAGGTTCGTTATGCTATCCAGGAGATCCGTCAGGACCGTATTTACTCCGAGTTTGATTTCTTGGCAAACTAGTCTACGCTACAAGTACTGAAATAATTTTGGAGATTTTAATGTCTGGTGCGAAAGAACGCTTTACCGTTATTCCTGCAGTGTATGTTTTGTTTAAGCGTGCCGACAAAATCTTGCTTATCCGCCGATTTAATACAGGATATCAAGATGGTAACTATAGTTTGCCAGCTGGTCACGTAGACGGCGGTGAACCGGCCGAGCAAGCTGCGGTCCGCGAAGCGCTCGAGGAGGTTGGCGTTCGTATTAAGCCCGAAGATTTACGCTTTGCACATCTTATGCATCGCAGTGTAGACAGCGATGATCGCTACAAGCTAGAACGTGTCGATATCTTTTTTGAAGCGCTCAATTGGGATAATGAAATTGCTAATTGTGAGCCAGAGAAGTGCGACGAATTACGCTGGGTATCACCAAGTGAGCTGCCAGAAAATGTGATTCCTGAAGTAGCGCATGCTATTGCTGCAATTGAGCGTGGCGAGTATTACTCAAGCTTTAATTTCTAGTCGACTGGAAGTATCTCGGGCTCTTGCTCGAGACTTATGCCAAATTTCTGCCGTACGGTATCGACAATTTTCTGGCGGAAGGCTATGAGCTGCGCTGTCTTTTTGGCTTCTTCATTGACGAGCACGAGCGGCTGAGCTGGCCAGGTGCCCATACCTGTTTCGGGATCATGAAAATCCTTGAATCCGGCGTGTTCTAGCAGCCAGGCGGCAGGGATTTTAATGCGTCCATCGGCGGTTGGCCAATGCGGTACATCGGGATTGTCGGCCTGCAATTGGGCAAATGTGCCTTCGTCAATGAGTGGATTAGCAAAGAAGGAACCATTATTGGCGACTTCTGCAGGATCTGGCAACTTGCTTCTGCGAATGGCGATAACCGCGTCTCGAATGGTCTGAGGCGTGTATGTTGTGATGGCATTGTCGGTTAAAAAGCGTTCGAGTGCTTGATAGAAAGGCGGCTGAGGGTTGCCTTGGCGTAAGTGAAGTGTGATGGCGGTAATAAAGAATCGGCCACGGTCGCCACTCTTGAACCGGCTGTTGCGATAGCTAAAATCACATTCAAAACTAGGAATATTAACGAATGTGTTAGTTTGCATATCGTACGCCTCCACGCTCATGAGTACATTGGCAATTTCTTGGCCATACGCACCGACATTCTGTATTGGTGTTGCACCTGCTGTCCCAGGAATAAGTGATAGCGCCTCAAGACCAGTAACGCCCTTGGCTACCGTGCGGGCAACTACTTCGTCCCAGTTTTCGCCAGCGCCAATCGTAAGATAATAGTCCTCGCCATCTATCTGTTCCTCAAAACGCATGATTTTGTTTACAAGAACGAGGCCAGAGAAGCCTTCATCTTTCCAGATGATATTACTGCCGCCACCAATCATGATAACCGGCAGACTATGCTCGTTTGCCCAAGCGAGTGCTTGCTCGAGTTCAATACGGGAGGTGATGTCTGTAAGATAGGCTGCTACGCCACCCAGGCGCATTGTGGAATAGTTGCTGAGTGGGACGTTTTGTTGCATATTCATGCTTGCATTATACACGCTCTCTGTTGACGGTCAGTATTCTCGCTATACTTTATGTAACGGTATTGCTTGGCATACCGCCACAAGGGCGCTACTATAGAAGTATGGCAAAAGTACCACAAGAACTCCCATTTAAACAACTGGGGCAAAAACTCAAAGGACTTCGACAAAAACTCAAGGAAACTACCTCTGATGTGTCGGGTGCTGTTGAGATTGATGAATCTGTTTTGGAACGCTTTGAGGCGGGCAAGGAACGCCCAAGCGAAGATATTTTGAACCTGCTTATTAGTCACTTTGGCATGCAAGAAGACGATGCTGCAAATCTTTGGCAACTCGCTGGTTATGAGCAGCCCGGCAACCGTTTGGACGATGATATCCCAGAAGATGTTAGTTCAGGCCGCGCCGGTGTTCTGGTAATGGCGATTGACCCACGTGTGATTTATACCGATGGTATGCATGTAAATGCTGGACCAAATGGTGTTATTTTGAGTTTCGCTCAAACCGCCGGCCCTGGTCAGCCACTGGTTACCGCTCGCGTTGGCATGAGTCGCGAACAGGCACGTAACGTTATTCGTACACTTCAGGGCGCGCTCGACAAAACTGAACCACGTGAACTGCCATCTGGCAGTAAGAAAAAGCAGTCCGACCAAGACAGCGCCGATTAGTTAAAGATACTCGGTTTCGTACACCCTAATCCCCGTGCATATACTCGGGGATTATTTTTTGCACAGCGTACGGTACAAGATTGACAGCGCAAAAAGCTTAAGATTACTTGAATTTTTCGTTGTATGAGCTACAATGATGGCATCAAAGCAAAAATAAAAAAAGGAAAAGCTATGCCTGCTCAAAAAGCTAAAAAGCCTAGCAGCAAAACCGCCAAAACGACGCGTGCTCCTAAGAAGGTAGTCGCCGTCAGTAACACAAAGAGTTCCTTGTTTAGCAACAAGCTTACACTTCTTGTCGTTGTGCTTGTTTTTGCTGTTGTAGGTGCCGTTACACTCGTGTTAACTCGTGCAGCCTCTAGCCAGGGTGAAATTACCTCGGCTGTCGCCGCCAGAAAGTGTCTTGATAACGCGGGCAACAAGGCCGTCAACAAGAACAAGATCCAGCTGTACACATGTAACAGTACTAACGCCCAAAAGTGGACTATCACCGATAAAAGTACCATTGTTAATGCCAACGGCTATTGTTTGGACGTTACTGGAGCCGCCAAAGCTGCCAAAACGCCTGTTCAGCTTTACAAGTGTAACAACACGGTTGCGCAACAATGGTCAGTAAAAAGCGACGGCAGTATCGTAAACCCGAACTCTGGACTTTGCTTGGATGTAAAATCTGCTGGCACAGCCAACGGAACACAGATTTGGATGTGGCCTTGCAACAAAACAGTAGCCCAAAAGTGGACTGTTCCTCCTAAGGCCCCTACAAACACCACTCCTCCGCCAGCAACAGGCGGTGGCACCACGACACCTCCACCAAGTACCGGTGGCGGCACTACAACCCCTCCACCTAGCACGGGAACTAAGGCAACATTGTTTGACCCAACCAAAAAAGAAATTGCCATGGAACTTGTTTCTAGCGCAGAGAACTCAACGCTAAACTGGAAAGCTCAGTACGCATATATTGAAGACATCGGCGACAGCCGCGGTTACACAGCTGGTATTATCGGTTTCTGTACCGGTTGTGGCGACATGGTTCCACTTGTAAACGCTTACACCAAGCTTAACCCAAGCAACGTCCTTGCTAAGTACTTGCCTGCACTTAAGAAGATCGGTTCGTTTAACCCAACACACGCTGGCCTTGATCCTAACTTTACGAAAGACTGGAAGACAGCCGCTAAGGACGTTAAGTTCCAGCAGGCTCAGAACGAGGAGCGCGACCGTAGCTACTTTAATCCTGCTGTTAATCAAGGTATCTCAGATGGCATCGGTGCACTCGGCCAGTTTATATACTACGACGCAATGGTTGTACATGGTCCGGGTAGCGACTCATCCAGCTTTGGTGGTATCCGTGCTGCAGCCCTAAAAACCGCCAAAACTCCAGCCCAGGGCGGTAATGAAACTACTTATCTCAACGCCTTTATGGACGCTCGTGTTAAGGCCATGAAAGCCGAAGCAGCTCACGAAGATGTTACTCGCATCGAAAATGCACAGCGTGTCTTCCTTAAGGCTGGTAACCTCAACTTAGACGTTCCGCTGAAGTGGTCTGTCTACGGTGATCCTTACTCGATTACAAAGAATCCCTAAAAAATAACCGCTAAAAATAAAACCGACCCGGGAGAGAAACGGGTCGGTTTTTTGGTACAGATGTTATTTGTTGCCGTATTTGGTAATGAACTTTTCGACCATATCGCGCGCCGTACGGTCTTCGATTTGTTTTGGTGGATGCTTTTGGAAGTATGCTGCTGGTTCAATGATTGGCCCGGCAAGTTTGTGATTGAGCGCTAGCTTGAGACAACGAATGGAGTCAATTGCTACACCGGCTGAGTTTGGTGAATCTTCGACGCTGAGACGAAGCTCGAGATTCATTGGTACATCGCCAAAGTGTTTACTTTCGATGCGCAAGAAACAGATCTTGTTGTCTTTTTGCCAGGGCACGTAGTCGGATGGTCCGACATGAATGTTATCTGGATCGATGGTTTGTCCGCGAGCTTCGATTTGGGACTGGACAGCTTCGGTCTTAGAAATTTTCTTACTTGCCAGACGCTCACGCTCCAGCATATTGAGAAAGTCGGTATTACCACCAGTGTTCAATTGGTACGTTCGCTCGATCTTCATTCCGCGATCGAGAAAAAGGTTTACAAGTGTACGATGCGTAATAGTAGCACCAACTTGAGCTTTGATGTCATCGCCGATGACTGGCAGACCAGCATCCTCGAACTTTTTAGCCCATTCTGGGTTTGACGCAATAAATACTGGGATGCAGTTGACGAAGCCACATCCCGCGTCGATAGCAGCTTGTGCATAAAACTTGGTAGCTTCTTCGGAGCCGACAGGCAAGTAGTTAATAACTGCTTCGGCGCCTGACTCCTTAAGGATTTTTACGACATCTACTGGCTTTTGCTTGTCGTTAACCGGAACAAGCTCGGCAGTATACTTGTTAACACCGTCCAAACGTGGACCGCGAGAGACTTTGACGCCTAATTTTGGAACTTTAGCAAAGATGGTTGTGTTGTTCGGCTCGGCATATATTGCCTCTGCAACATCTTTGCCGACTTTATTGCTGTTAACATCGAATGCAGCAACTACTTCGATATCTCGAATATGATAGCCACCAAAATTAACGTGCATAACACCAGGAACGAAATCTTTTTCCGAGGCGTTTTTGTAATATTCAATACCTTGAACGAGCGATGATGCGCAGTTTCCGACACCAACGATAGCCACTTTAATAGTATCTTTTTTGGACATATACCCTTTCTCTGCAATGTTAGCTCCACTCATGCTAGCCGGCGGGTTTGCATAAAACAAATATATAAATTTTATATTCTGATAAGATTTACTTATGGAAGAACGACTTTTAAAATTTGCACATCTTATAGACGCGGGCAGCTTTACACGCGCCGCCAGCGATTTGCACATATCGCAGCCAGCATTGTCCATGGCTATGCAGAAATTGGAACGCGAGTTGCGCGCCCAATTGTTCGTTCGCGGTAGCCAGCCGCTGACACCAACACCGGCTGGGGAGCAGGCGTATAAAACTGCAAAAGAGCTGGGCGCCAGTGTACGATATTTGCGCAATAATCTAGCAGAATTAGCTGATAGCGAGGTTTCACTAGCCGTAGGTATGATCGACAGTGTCGCCGATAATGTTCTGGCGCATGCTCGCAATCTTAAGACACTCGAGAAGCAAGCTAAAGTGTCGTTGGTTATTAATAATTCTCGATATGTACTGCAGGCTTTACGACGTGGGGAAGTCGATGTTGCTTTTGTTGTTGATCAAGGTCGCCTAGATACTACGGATCTGCGCGCACAGCACATCGGCAGCGAGCCGTTAATTGTCGTAATGCACGCGCAACAAGCAGCACATATCGAGGAGCAGATTGCTCGCAAACACATTACATCTTTTATTAGCTATGACCTGCCATCGTACACTCATGCTAGTATCGAACGTTATTTTGCAGATAAGCGCATTGTTTTGTCACCGCAATTTTTTTCGAGTAGTCCGGATGTTATTTTGCGATTGGTACTTGCCCGACAAGGAGCTGCTGCGTTGCCGTACAACAAGGTCAAGCAACTACTCAAAAAAGGTCAACTCGCACCTGTTCGCAGCAGTAATCACGCGGTTATCACGCGACACATTGTTTGCGTTACACGACAGAATTATGCATTACCACAGGCAATTCAGCAGACTATAGAGCAACTAACATACGATATGGCGACGCAAATTCACGAGGCGCAGCAGCTGTAACGCTAGTTTGCTTGCCGCACACGACTAATCCAGGCGAAAAGTTGCGCGATGCCTACGAAGGCAATGGCAATGCCGATAATGTAAACCAGTACGCCGAATGTGCTGCCAACTTTGCTAGGATCTAAAAATGGATACGGATACCAATGCACAATTTGAGCACGATAGAGTGTATACGCTAGCCAGGCCACAGGGAACAAGAGCCACACGAAGGCTTTTTGAACGGTAATGCTCTGGCGCGGCGGCCACACCAGCCACTCAACAACAATAAGGAAGGGCATGAGCTCGTGAAGGATAAAGTTCTTCCAGTCAAAAGCGAGCGCCGTGTTAGCATTGGTGGCATTTTTGAGTAACAGTGCATAGACGATTGCTGTAATCCCCATGTATAGCACGGCTGCGCCACGAAGTGTGCCAAACCATTCCCCAAGTCGCTTTCGGGTGAAGATCGCATATGAGCCTATTGCAAAAACAGCTGCTGCAATGAAGTTGCTTTGAACAGTAAAGTAGCTAAACAAATTGAGGCCACGATAGTTTGGGTCGCCAGGTGACCAGGCTACCCATGGCTGGACAGCAATAATAATGGCGAGTGCGCTTATGGCAAGAAAAACAGCATCAATGCGTGAAGGTTGTAGTTTGGAGGCAGCTTGCTTCATGATGTACCTTTTTATTTTTGTAAATTGCTACGTACCATTATGGTATTAAAAGCGTCGTTGTCAATTTAGAAGCACTACATAAAACAGGCGTATAATTACATATATGATAGAGGTAAAAACGTACAGCCCGTATGATATTGATGATAACGAATGGGGCGACCTGCAGAGCTTAACTCGTACAGCTTTTCGCGTAGACCTTATCGGCCAGCGAAGCGAGGCCGAAATTGATGAATTAGTGGGTTGGGATGACCGAGCACGATATATTGCTTCTCATCTTGACCCAAATACTGAGCGTGGTGAACGATATAATGCCAATCAGGACTTTAGAGATCCCAAAATAGCGGTCGCCAAACAACATAATGATTTGGTGGGTTTTGGTTATATTGCCAGTAATGTCTCTGGTGAAACTCAGGAAATCAGAGACCACAAATATCGTACTCTCGTAAAGCGATACGCTTGGATTCGGGAAGTTGTTGTTGACCCAAATTATCGCCGCCAGCAGGTTGCTACAAAATTAGGCGTGGCATTGCTAGGTGATAAGACCATAAGTTTACTGCAGCCAGTTTCTACGTATATTTGGCCCGAGGTTTTGTCACATCACCAGTCTGCATTGGAGCGCCTTGGCTTTGCGGCCACTGGCTCGGCCGAAGATCATCCATTCGGTGAGGTCAACGACCCAACGACGCTTACGCGTATGCAAGCGCGATCGGTTTACGGTGTATCACGGCGTTTGAGGCGTCGCTTGCACTAAACAAAAAGAGGCGCGCGATGCGCCTCTTTTTGCGGCCAAACTGCAATTAATCTGTAAGTATGTAATCCATGCCATGTTGATTGACATGTGATTTGAATGGACGTCGTATGGTTACATGGTAAGTTTCTGGGTCGATATTTTGCATGCCCGCTGCTGCTTCTATTTTTGCTTGCAGTTTTCGTTCATGTGTTTTTACGAATGTCTCGAGTTTTTGTGCTCGTACCATACATCCCCCTTCTTATTCTGTCCCAATCTCTTAGGACTATACTTACTGTAGCGCGTATGCGCATAGACCGCAGTGAGCAAATGCACAGCGAACGTGTCTATTTATTCACAAGCTCATCTAAGATCCAAAGATAACTCGATTGACAAAATGAGTTATGGGGTCAAGATCTGGTCCATATACAATAGTGCCGCCAAGCGTGCCGGTAGTGAACACCAGTACGACACCAATAAAGGCCAGCGCCAGTACAAGCGGCTGAATTTTGGCAATAGTAGCTAGTTTTATGAGCAAACTATTTGTTGTTTGGCTATGATGCTCAAGATAGAGCTTACTGGCATACGCCAGACTCAAGATGGTAAATAACGTCGCTGTGCTTAGGGCAAAATATGAATGCGTTCGAATTATTTCGGCAGCATGGCTATTGGATGGTACGTCGAGCGACCACTGGGCAAGCTTGCCAGCGATAAGGGTTGGTATGGTTGCGAGGGTGCCAATAAATAAGAGAAAGAGCTTTGTATTTTGTAAAGATTGCATGCGTTCCAGCATGGGAAAACGAGCGAGCTCGATAAGCGCGTAGAGTGTTAGCAACGCGATCGGGAAATGCACAAAGATTGGGTGCACGTTCATGCTTTAAGCATAGCATATAGGAATTATCCTTAGGTGCTAATAAATATTTGGGCACGATTGTGTGCTATCGCCCATCGTTCGGCAAACTTTTCGTGCGGCAAAATGCGAGCGGGCATTTTATCTATTGCGGCTGGATCATTGCAGATTATGCCCTTAGCTGTTGCGCCCAGCAAAACACATTGATGCCATACATCCTTACTCGCGCGCGCTGAGCCTAAGGTTATGACGCTAAAAACTTTAGCATCGCTATTACGCTGTTTAATACGCATGGCAATTGTGCCAATCGACTTAATGTCTGCGCCCATGAGGTCGATTACCTGGACGTGTTTATCACTTACTTCTGTAAAAACGTCGGTAGCAAGGATTTTGCGATATTCGCTATCGGCTACCAAAGAATGACCATGTGATCTTCGCATGTTATTCGCGACGACATCTTCTCGTACATCAAAACCTGTAATTCCCTGAAACACCATACGAAAACATGCATTGGCACATGCTCGCTGACTTTCGAAGTCTTTCCAATCTTGGCCTTGATAGCGATATGCTGGCTCGTCGAGCACGCCGCGAGGAACAACTTGGTTCATAATTGCTGGCCCAATATTGTTTTGAGCAAGGTTTGTAATTTGCTCATCACGCTTTGTTTGCAGACGTTCTAGTCGAACGCGCTCATTTGAATTAAGTTCACTGCATAAAAGCTGAACAGCGGGTGACCTGTACCCAAACGGCATTAAATATTCGGGCGTAAAACTAGGGTTTATCTGGCTAAGACCATCATTAACGTCTTTGAGGATATCCGTAAAGTTTTGCGCATAGGGACCTTTTAGAAAGCGGGCAGGGTCATCAATATCCTCAGTCTCCATGAGCGCATAGCGAAGAAAAGTGTTTTGCACTTCGCGAGGAGGTTGATTTTCCGGTCCATAAAACTCATCTGGATCAAACCCAGACCAGACCTCTGTAGCTATACTCATAAATTGACGCTACTATACAGCGAAATTACGAGCGATGCAATATCTGGAATGATTTATTATGAAGCACACAGACAATGCGCGCTAGCACCGAAGTTACCATCTGTTAATTTGGAAATGTCTCTGGTATACTTGTCGCATACGCACCCGTAGCTCAGCGGATTAGAGTACTTGGCTTCGAACCAAGGGGTCGCTGGTTCGAATCCAGCCGGGTGTACCAAAGAAAAGCACCCATCTTCGGATGGGTGCTTTTCTTTCTTATGTTCTTTGGTCTATCTTTGACGATGGGTTCGAATGAATTACTCGAACAGTTTGGTCGTTAGTCTGTTGCCTGGCGCTGCGCATAGATTAATGCGCATTATCCGTCCTGGCGCCTCATTTCGCTTATGTTAAAATGTAATCAAATAATATAGGGTGGCAAAATGAAAAAAGTTGACCAAAAAGGCTTTGCACACGTCCTCTTAGCACTATTTGTTCTAATTGCACTGGCGGCTGTTGGTTTCATGGGGTATAAGGTAATTAGTAAGCATAGCTCTGTTGGAAAAGGCTCAAAATCCTCAGATGCTATGGCCAGTGACTCTGTTACTAAAGGTAAATACCTCAGCAATAATCAGTGTACTGGTTCGGGCAGCAAAGAACTTACCTCAGCACCAATGCGCGCTAACGACATCGGGGTCATTTATCCAATGGGAAATATGGTACAAGGCGGGCATGTAACTCCTATCGACCACCAGTACTACTACCAGAAGAATCCGAATGCTGCAGCCGATACCTATGACGTGTTGGCGCCTGCCGATGGAGATATTGTTGACGTACAATACCGAACTCAAAACGTGGGTGATCAAAATCGCGATGGCAATAGTGATCCAGTCAATCAATATCGTATAGTTATTAGTTATTCATGCACCTTCTTTAGCTATTACGATCTCATGACAAGCCTGGATCAATCTGTCACCAGTAAGGACCCAGGCGCTGCAAAAGGAAAGCTAAGCAAGCCTATTCACGTGACAGCTGGTCAAGTTATAGGTCATGTTGGCGGGGAAAGTTTAGACTTTGCCGTATGGGACACGACCAAGACTGCCAAAGGGCTGCTCTTCCCTATCGCATATAGTGGAGAGGCTTGGAAGATCAACACTGTCGCACCACTTGACTATTTCAGCTCAAGTGTCAAAAAACATATAATTCCGTACTATGTACGAGCAACCGAACCAGTCGACGGAAAGTTTGACTATGACCAGAGTGGCAAGGCTGTCGGAAACTGGTTTAAAACAGGGACGAATGGTTACGCTGGCAGCAGCGATGGGCGGCCAACCCCCGACTATTACCGCGGCCACCTCGCTATCGCATATGATGCAGTTGATCCCGATTCGGTCATCTTCTCCATCGGTGATTTCCAGGGCAACGCTCAGCCGTTCGCGGTCAAGGACAATGGACCGAATCCATCTACGATTGGGGTGTCGGACGCACCTACGAAGTATGAATTGATTAGCTTGTCTTACAGTGTTAACGGACAGGGCTGGAATGGCATGACTCCTGCGAAGAACGTTACCGTCATGCACAGTGGTCAGGTGAAAGGTGTAGCCTTAATTCAATTGACAGATACCAATGATATGAAGGTAGAAGTCTTCCCCGGCAAAACAGCTTCTCAGGTTTCTGGTTTTGACGGTAATGCCCAGGTGTATAATCGGGGTCAAGATGCTAGGACCGTTGGTCATTAGCCTAGGAACTCTTTTCTTGGCCTATATCTGATAATGGATTCGATGAAAAGCGAGAAAGTTTAAGGTTAATTTGTGGCTTCATACTCCGCTAATTCTTGTGGAGTGCCAAACGAAGTAAACTCACCCGGCCAGCTCGTAATTCGTCCACCCGCATCAAGTATTTCATTGTATAAGTAAGACACATAGTACTCAGGGCGCCTTTCGTCTAAAGGGCGAGCGAGGATAGTCTGAGCTGCTTTATCGAATACCTCAAGGCTGCTTATGTAGTGGCCGCCAGCAATGGCATGCGGCGAGATGACTTTTTTCTCTACGGTTTTAATAACCTGGCCATCTTTATCAATTTGTGCATACGTGTACAAAGGACGATCTGACTCAAATACCATTACGGCAGCGTCTGTCGCCAGGGATCCGGCAAGGTTTGCTCGAATTGCAGCCGAGAATTCCTCGCTCTTAAAGGCAATATCACAGTCCATAATTAAGATACCCTCATCATCCTTAATGTATGGTCGGGCCCGATAGGCGTCGCTAAGGGCTCCTGTTGGCGGTTCATCGGTGATAACTACGTTCGCATCTGGCAGCTCTGCTTTAATAAGCGAACTAAGGTTATATTTTTGGTCATGCTCTTTTCTTAGGATGACTGTGTATCGTTGCTCGGCATCGATTCTTTTTAGGCTCAAGAGCGCTTTCTTGAACATGGGCTGTCCGTCAACCGGAATAAGCGGTTTGGGTGTCGTGACGCCCACTCGTGCAAAGCGAGAACCCCGTCCGGCCATTGGTAAAATGCAGTGAAGCTTACGCATACGAACCTTTCTATTACATTGACCATGTATGTATATTCTATTGTGTTTATGTTTGCAAGCGTGGCTTGGACGTTTGCTGGCGGGCGACGTATACTTGAGCTATGAAACGCGTTAGTGTGTATTGTGTTTATTTCGATGCTCACAATGAAGTACTCCTTGTTAAAGATGCAAATTCATTGCTCTGGGGTTTTCCAGGAGGCGGAATTGAACCAAGTGAAAGCCACGATAACGCACTACATCGGGAATTTACAGAAGAAACAGGCATGATAATGCAGGGAGCGTCATTGTATATCGCTACTCAGGACAGTAATGTGAGGCAAAGATATTTCTACAAAATAGAGAGTATAGAAGGTCGTTTGAACAAGCTAGGTAACGACGACGATATATTAGAGGCGGCATATTTTGCGGTGAGGAATTTGCCTTCGGACTTGGCGGCCGGCGTCGAAAAAATTATTACCCAAGTATTATCACACTGATTTTTATATATAGTCGCCAAGCAGCCTGATTCTCATTTTTGTCAGTACAAAAACGTAAACGTTATGTATACTGTTGTCTTAACTTAACAGTAGAATGCTCAATAATTGTAAGTAAGACGATAGGGGTGTGGAATGGATTCAGAGCGACTAATGAGTGTATCGGAAACTGTAGAGCCTGCATTGTTCGGGGATGCAGAGAGGGAATCACCAGACAGTATTACACTGGACCTTCCGCTATCACCTGACCAAGTAGATGCACTACTTGCCGATCGAGTACCTAACACAGACATACAACCGAACCTTGTGCTGCCCAGTGAGGTAAGACATCCGGAGCTGTATGAGCGCCTCAAGCGCCGGGAAGAGAAAGATACGTATCGCGAGGCTTTGCAAACAGGAATCGCAAACGCTTGGGCGGCTGAGTATGGCGCCGAAAGATCAGACGAGCTTCTCGGCCGTTTTAATCACCTTGCTGAAACCATTGGAAATGATGGTGCTCTGGTAATTGGAGACATGATAGACCGCAAAGCATTTGCGGGGCTTGTTCAGGAATATGACGATCTCGTAAAAGAACATGGAAGCGGGAGCCTACTGCACAGCTATGTTAATTTACGAAGTCATCCCGACTTTCTCGTAAACCAGAATTTCAACCGAGCGTTTTTTCATCCCCTTGCTATAGCGCTTATTTCGCGGCAAGTCGGTGGAGCCGTTCGCATTGTAGACGCACGTGCCAAAGACGCGGGTCCTGTTAGCGCGCATGCTCAAGATAATATGTTGCATGTGGACGAAAATGGTGCCCGGCGCAGCGGTAGCGAATTAAAGGTGAATCTTTCGTGGGAAAAAGGCCATCCAAGTGGACCAAAAGGTCAGAATTTCACATTCTTACCTGGTACTCATAAGGGTTTGCGCCAGAGCCAGGAAGGTCCTAACGGCCCTTACTTTACAGAGGCGGATTCGGTCTTTCGTACACCCGAAAGCATCAAGCAGATCTTCGCATTGCAGCGTCAGGTACGCGGTGGCGGAGACACTGTCTCTGAAATGACAGATCCCGAAAGGCCACTCTCTGCAATATTTGTGGCAAGCGACCTTGTGCATCATCGATATAGGACTGAGGAGGGTGAGCCACGAAGCGGGCTAATTATGGCGTTTCACCCTACAGCAATTGTCCCTGGTGAATACGTAGATAATTACGAACCTGGTGACCGCGAAAACCTAACGCTCGAGGAATCGCTCTTTGGCATTCACAATGGCGATCCGGATGCGGAATTTAGCGAAATGTTAACGAGGTATAGTTCGGAAATTGCCCAAAAAGTGGATGAAGTATTTGAGGCAGAGCAAGTTATCTACGCCGATGAGCGTGCCTTGTCGCTTGATGGCATGAAGGCATGGTACAAATCTGCAACAGAAGCGCCTACGGTAGAAGATATTAAACGGGAGACTGCTTACTTCCCTCTGGAGAGTAAGCTTTGCTCCGATGATTTCATGGCGTTACTGAGTACTCAGATGCACTATGACAAACATGCTTCCATCTACATGATTCTTTACCCTGATGGTCATGAAGCAGTCAGAAAATGGGCGCGTAACGCAAACCGTGAAATGAAGAGCGAAGTACTTCAAACTCGCCTGGAAGAATGGAGGGGCGAAATCAGGCAACCAGCTGTCGAAGATTTGTTGAGCCAAGAGCAGTTTCTTGAGATTACGGATCACCTTCTTCGAAATGTTGCCTCTGTAACGCCTGAAATGCGCCGCGAAGGTCACCTTGACTCCGGTGAAAGGATTTCTCCAAGCGAAGCATACGAATCAGTAGAGCAGCTTATTGCTGACCTTGCGGAAAATTATACTCGAGCAGACGGTAGACAGACCTATCTGACATTGTCTTTGTTCCAGTTCTGGGCCTGCGATATGCTCAACCGAATGAAAGGAAATAATGACCCTGAGCTCCGAGAACTTGGTGGCCAACTTCTTAGAAACTATATTACTGCAGCTGTACTCGTAGAAAAACAAATTGCACATGAAGAGATTGGTAGTTAAATTATTTATTAAAAAGTATAGCCGCAGAAAGCGAACATAATGGCAGAGGCTCTGGAACATTTCCTCGCATCTAAGATTATCGAAACCGACGAAGATTTTTTAAGTACCATACCGGCAGTGCTGCCGCACGCGCTACCCGAGCCGACGTCATTGTTGCCAACCGATGAACTCGAGAGCTTGCTCAACGATCCTGAGAGAATTTCTATTAATCTCAACCAACGATATGTAGATCACGAAGTCTTTCAGACTCGCGTAGATGTTGATGAGCAGATTGCCATGGGGGCGACGGTAACTGTTACGGCTTTACAACGTGAAGTATGCGCTGTAAACGATCTATGTGATTCGCTTAGCCGAGCAGCCGGCGGCACAGCCATTTTTGCCGCAAGCCACCTTACTCCGCCGGGCGAACGGGCATTCGCAGTGCATTATGATTATGGTTCTACGCTAGCGGTCCAGGTGAGCGGCGAAAAAACCTGGTTTGTAGGTCCACCCGTTGTCAGCTCGGGCTACGAACTCAAACAAGAGCCTAAAAAAGAGGTCGCCCAAATAATACCTCCTAAGTTCGCGACATTGGAAGCAGGCGACGCTCTGTTTGTACCTCGCGGCTGGCTACATGCTGCCATAGCGAGTGGCGAAGAAGAATCGCTTCATGTAAATTTTGGCGTTATTCATGACGACACTGATCCGAGTCGCTGGCCAAATCTTTATCCGTGACTAATAATCTGATTTCATAGAGCATGCCTATTTTGGTGATATACAATAGAAATATCATTCCGCAAGGAGTGTGTCCTTCATAGCTCTCTGATTGTTGGAGGTGTTTTGACTCGCACAACAGTGTTGTTTAGCGGTATGGCGAGCTTCGTCGGGGCTGCCATAAGCGTGTGGACACTGCTTGCCGAAGCACACGGGCTTGCTGTTGCGCTCTGCGTTGCAGCTTCCTGGTGTTTCATTGGCGCCGGCCTGTTCTTTACTCTGTGGGGTTGCTACGGCGAGTTCCACGAAGTTCAGGCTGGAATTGTGATCGCGCATGGTCACGATCCAGGTTACCGTCTGCCCGCTCAGTGTTTCAGGACTCCCTATGTGAATCGCATGAGCATGCCAGACACGTGGATGCCGGCAAGTGACGTACCCGAACGCTGGTCGCTGACGATTATGGACGAACTGGGTCGAACTGCCACGTTGCATTTCGATTTCAACATCCATCGTCAGTACCCGATCAGTTCCTATTACTCCAACACCAACCAAGATGATTGATCTCAGTAGAAGTTTGAAGGGCGCATGGCGGGCGAACATACGTGGCTCCAGCCACATCTCCCGTCATGCAACCTTTCACAGTAACTTAGTAATTGGTATAGTTTGTGTATGAATAACGAATCCAAACAAGTACGAGTCGGTGTCGGTGTTTTTGTCTTTAAAGATGGCGCATTTCTTATGCAACAGCGTCATGGTGCTCATGGCGCAGGTTCGTGGTCGGTCCCCGGTGGCCACCAAGAGTTTGGCGAATCATTTGAGGAAACTGCTCGCCGTGAAGTTATGGAAGAAACGGGTATGCAGATTAGAAACGTTCGTTTCGGTGCGGTTACTAACGATTATTTTCCAGAAGAAGACAAGCACTATGTCACCATTTGGGTGTTGAGTGATTGGGCAAGTGGCGAGGCAAAGATTGTCGAGCCAGATAAGTGCCTGCGTCAGGCTTGGCGCACCTTTGAGACGCTGCCAAAGCCGTTGTTTCTGCCTTGGAACCAGCTGCTTACATCGCAGTTCATTGATACGATTAAAAACACCTAGACCTGTTAAAACTAGGTGCTAAAGAAGGTGGTGTGCGGAATCTTTTGCAGGAGCAAAATGATGCCTGAATCTAGCATGAGGTCGATAAGTACGGCAGCCAAAAGCGCCATAAGCAAGACTAAGCCAAAGCTGACCTTAATTGAGCGCTTGCGAGCAACTTCGTTGATCGGCACAAAGAATTGTTTGTTCTCGATATATTGCTTAACCTCTTGATCGCGACGGGCTTGCTCAACGGCTTTTTTGGTTTCCTCGGCATCTTTGTCGCGCTGAACTTTAGTGGACTCTTCTGCCGGCGACAGGTCCGCATCGGTTGTGGCTGGAGCATCTTCTTCTGGCTTAGCTTCTGCATCAGCAGGTGCTTTGGATTCTTCCGCAGGAGTAGCTGCATCAGGGCTACCAGCAGTTTCGGGTGTTGATAATGTCGGAGGTGTGAGCACTTTTTTGGTAGTCGAAGGCATTGCTGCAGCTTTGGTTACAGGCTCAGGCTGGGTTGTATCGGCCACCTCTGTTTCAGGCTGGCTCGTTTTGACTTCGATATCACTGCCAGCATCTGGTGCTGGTGTTTCGTCATGGTTAATAAGCGGCCGGCTTTCTATAACCAATTTTTCCGAAGGCGTGACATCTTTAGCTGGACGCGAAACGTCCATTACGGGTTTAGTTTTTGTTGTTTTACTGGTAGCAGCCATGAGCAGTTATCCCTGTTAAGGTTTCGTTACATTAATAGTACGGTGTCACTAAGCAAATGTAAAATATTAAAAGCTTATGCTTTGTCATGTATACTATAAAAAGTTATGCGTATATCTGATGCTCTAGTAGAAAAGCTGCTTAAAGGTACCGAAAAATTTAGTGCCGAACAATTAAAAAAGCTGCACGAGCAGAGTGTTAGTGAAAAAAAGCCGCTGCAAGATATTGCAGTGCAGAATAACACTGTCAGCGAATCTGAACTTACCAAGCTGTACGCCCAAGAAATCGATGTGCCATTTGCCGAATTTGTTGTCGGCAATTTGCGCAAAGAAACACTCAAACTCATTCCCGAACAAGTTGCTCGTCGCTATCGAGCGGTCGCTTTTGACGTTGACCAAGATAACGTCGTATACGTCGCCATGGAAGACCCTGACGACATTCAGGCGATTAACTTCTTACAAAAGCAAATCGGTAAACCGATGCGCATTCATATTGCAACCAGCAGCGCTATCCAATCGGCCATCGACCAATACAGCGACAACAGCACCAATGTAAGCACCGAACTGGCCAAGGTGATTGCCGTCGAAGACAAAGAGCCCGAAGAAGACGAGGTAAATGAGCAAGATGTCGCCGAAGATTCGCCCATCGCTCAGACGGTTAACCTTATTATCGACTACGGCATCAAAACGCGAGCGAGTGACATTCACATTGAGCCGCGCGAAAACGTGGTGATCGTGCGCTATCGCATTGACGGTGTACTACACGAAGCCGACAAATTGCCGCGCAAACTCCTAAATGCTCTCGTGTCACGCATTAAGATTTTGGCAAACCTCAAAATTGACGAGCACCGTGCGCCACAAGATGGCCGCTTTAAGATATCGGTCAACGACCACGTTTTTGCACTTCGTGTTTCGACATTGCCAGTTGTAGATGGCGAAAAAGTCGTTATGCGTATTTTGGACGAATCAAGTAAAGCGCCGACTCTTGAGGAGCTAGGCTACTGGGGTCTGTCACTTTCACGTGTCCAGGACGCAATCATCCAACCGCACGGCATGGTGCTAGTAACCGGTCCGACTGGTTCGGGTAAGTCGACGAGTTTGTTTAGTGTACTCAACAAACTTAATAACTCGAGCGTTAACATTAGTACCGTTGAAGACCCTGTTGAATATCGCATTGTCGGTGTTAACCAAACGCAGGTTAACCCGCAGGCCGGTATGACATTTGTAAATGGTTTGCGCGCACTGTTGCGCCAGGACCCAAACATTATTATGGTGGGTGAGATCCGTGATGGCGAAACTGCCGACTTGGCGGTGCAAGCTGCACTTACCGGACACCTTGTGTTTAGTACGCTGCACACCAACAATGCCGCAACATGTTTGCCGCGTCTTTTGGACATGGGAATTGAGCCTTTCCTAATTGCTAGTACCGTTCGCGTGGTTATTGGTCAGCGCCTGGTGCGTCGTTTGTGTCCAGATTGCCGCGAAGACTACACTCCCGACGACGGCGTACTCGATCGTATCATGAGCACGTTTGGCCTCAAGGAACCCGGCGCCATGAAGCATGTTCATGAGCTCGAAAAGCAAGCGCTAGAGGCTGGCATTGGCCTGAAGGTAGTAAGCACCGTTAACAAGCGTACTGCTACCGAACTCGGTACCAACGAAAACGGCATTACCAAACTTTGGAAAGCTGCCGAAAAAGGCTGCAACAACTGTGGCCACTCAGGTTATCGTGGTCGTATGGGCGTGTACGAAGTGCTCGACAACAACCTGTCTATTCAAAAGTTAATTGTCGAAAACTCAACCAGTGAAGGCCTCGAAGCCCAAGCAATTAAAGACGACATGGTTACAATGCGTATGGACGGCTTTATTAAGTCGTTGCGTGGTATGACCACTGTCGAGGAAGTTATGCGCGTAACGAGCGCCGAAAGATAATAATTATGGCTGATTTTACCTATACCGCTCGCAGTGCCACTGGCCAAATTCAAAAAGGCACTATAAGCGCGCGCGACAAATCCACGGCTATTATTGCGTTGCGCAACAAGCGTTTGCAGCCGGTGATCATCAAAGAGACCACGGCCGCCAAGGGCATGAAGATGGAAATCAAATTACCTGGCTCCGACAAAATTAAGGCCAAAGACCTGGTTGTCTTTACTCGTCAGTTCTCAGTAATGGTTAGTGCCGGTGTGCCAATTTTGCGTGCTTTAACAATCTTGAAAGAGCAGAGCGAATCTGCAGCTTTTCAGAAAGTGCTCGAAACAGTAACCGCAGACGTGCAGGGTGGTGCCAACCTTAGCGATTCCATGGCCAAACACCCCAAAGCGTTCTCGCAGATTTACGTTAACATGGTGCGCGCCGGTGAAGCCGGTGGTATTTTGGACCAGGTGCTTAGTCGCTTAGCGTTCCAGCAAGAAAAAGATGCCGCCCTCAAGGGTAAAATTAAGGCGGCTATGGTCTATCCGAGCGTGATCGCCGTCGTAACCGGCATAGCTTTCTTTGTGCTCATGACCTTTATTGTGCCAAAGATTGGTAATATCTTGACCGAAATGGGCGGCAAGGATGCGCTCCCTATATACACGCGTGCGCTGCTGGCTACCAGCGATGTGCTCAAATCGTTGCCATTTATTGCCGGAATGCTGGTGGGCGCGCCAATTGCGCTTGTGTTCTTTAACAGATGGCGCAAAACGCCAAAGGGGCGCTACAAGTGGCATTCGTTGCTGCTTAAGATTCCAGTTATTAAAGTGATTCTTACTAAAACGGCGGTTGCACGCTTTTCGCGTATATTTGCTTCGCTTATGGGCGCCGGTGTGTCCATTGTGGAGGCTATTGAGACCACTGCCGGCGCAATTGGTAATGCTGTGATCGAAAAAGAACTGTTGGATTGCTCCAAAGCCATCCAGGCGGGCGGACAGTTATCCGTGGAGCTCGCCAAAAGTCCACATTTTCCACCAATTGTTTCGCAGATGATGGCAGTTGGTGAAGAAACCGGTCAAACCGACACAGTTATCATTAAGATTGCCGAATTTTACGAAGAAGAAGTCGATACGGCTGTAGGCGCATTGTCATCGGTAATTGAACCGGTTATGATCGTAGTCCTCGGCGGTATGGTCGGTCTTATCGCTGTGAGTGTCTTTGGTCCAATTACTCAAGTTTCCAGCAACTCCAGTGGTGGCCAGTAGTTTCTGAAGCGTATTAAATGAAAATGAAATGCCGAAATATTGACAGAATTTTAAGCATAAGAAATAATACATGCTATGAGTTAGGATTGTAGAATTCTGGCCAAAAAGCATAAATAAGAAAGGGTGGGACTCCACTATGCGATTTACAAAAATGAATAAAGACTCAAAGGGTTTTACTCTTATTGAGCTTTTGATCGTGATTATCATCATCGGTATCTTGGCTGCTATTGCTTTTGTCGCCTACAGTGGTTCACAAAACAAAGCACACAAGGCTGATGCACAGTCAACACTGTCACAGATGCGAAGCAAGCTCGGTGAATACAACGCCGACAAGGGTAATTATCCAGCTGACCAGCCAACATTTAAGACTTGGTTGGAGTCATCTGATGGCGGTAACAACAGTGGTATGGGTGCCAAGCTTGCCTCTGGTACTGGTTACACGTATGCTGCTAACGACGGTACAACCGCCAAGGGTAGCTGTGACAACTCTACGACTCAATGTGCTGGCTATGTCATTACAGCTAGTAAAACGATCTTTAGCGGTGATACAGACCTTACTGCCAACAACTAGTTCGTAGTCCACAACTACAAACAAAAGAAACCGCTTGGGCAAAAGCTCAAGCGGTTTTATAAT
>CAZZHV010000006.1:0-13446 GCA_964654135.1 uncultured Candidatus Saccharibacteria bacterium | reverse complement strand
TGTCACTAATGTTGGCTAACTTTATTGCCAATTGGCTGCAGTCGGAGACAAACGCCCAAAAGCGGGCCGACTTGCTAAGTAACGCGCAGACAGCACTAGATACCATTACTGAGGATATTCGCCTGAGCGGTAGTGTGGACGCTAATAATCGCTGGCCAGATACTTACGGTCCTGGCGGCAACCAATTTGGCTGGACGTCCGGTAGCCAGACGCTTATCTTGGCAAAGGCTGCAGTAACATCGGGCAATGCGATAATTTTTAGCGACCCGTCCAACTACATTACCCAGAAGGACAACGCTATTTACTACCTCAGTGGCACGACATTATACAGGCGTATTCTGGAATCGACCGATGCAGCTGACGCCGCCAAAACTACCTGTCCGCCAGCCAACGCTACGGCCAGCTGTCCGGCTGACAAAACTATTGCTACGGGTGTAACTAGCTTTGCTGTTTCGTATTATGATGCCGACAACGGTGTTGTAACACCCGCTAACGCGCGTTCGGTGCAATTGTCGATAACGGTATCTACCAAACAAAATACACAGACGATAAACGCAAGTTATAGCACAAGGATGGTATTTAGAAATGATTAAAAAGAATGAGCAAGGCTGGTTTTTGGTATCTGCCATTGTGATGATTTTGTTCCTAACGGCAGTTGGCTTGTCGATTGCCGGATTGGTTGCTGCACAATATTCGCACACCAAGCGTGAAACATTCGCACAGAACGCTTCGCTGGTAGCCGAGGCAGGCATTGAGCAGACAGTGCACCAGTTAAACACCGATGATTTGTTTAGTGGCTATACATCCGAGCAGCAGTTCTTTAATAACACCACACAAGGCAAGGGCACATACAAGACAACGATTACCGCCAATGCAGATGGCAAATCTAAGACCATTGTCGCCACCGGCAAGGTGTATCGTAATTCGAGCGAGTACGTAACGCGCAAAATCCGCGCAACAGTTGTAGGCACAGCCAGTAGCGGATACTCGGTATTTAGTGGTCCAGGCGGACTCATTTTGAGTGGTAGCGCCGCAATTACCAACTCCGATGTATATGTTGGCGGTACGATTACTATGAGCGGTGCTTCCAAGATCGGTACGTCGTCTAATCCGCTTAATGTAGATGTGGCCAATAACGCTTGCCCAACGGGTAGCAACCCTGGTCCAACGTACCCGACAGTTTGTAGCGGCACGCAGCCAATTAGTATGACGGGCAGCCCCAACATTTACGGTACTGTTTGCGCGACCGGACAAACAAGTAATAGTCGCATATCTGGCGGCAGCACAGGTGCTGGCCTAAAGGTTGGTTGCGCCGCTCCAGTCTACTCGCCGCCAACCTACAATCGTGCCGGACAAGTTAGCGCCGTTACGACAACTGCGGCAGGCAACAGCAATTCCTATGTCTGTAACAGCTGGCCCTTTACGCGCACCTGGCCGGCTAACCTTAAGCTAACCGGCAACGTTACTATTGGCAGTAGTTGTGACATAACAATTAATGGCAATGTCTACATTACAGGCAACTTGGATATTGGTGGTGCTTCGACAATTCGCGTAGCAAACAGTCTGGGCACGACACGTCCGGTTGTGATTGTGGACGGTACGATTAGCGTTGGTGGCTCAGCAACAATGCAAGCTAACAGCAGCGGAACGGGCATACAGTTTATTAGTTTCAAGAACTCTACGAGCGATCCAGCCGCTACCGTAACAGGGACCCAGCTTAAAACATCACAGAGTATGCAGACAATTACTGTAAATGGTGCAGTCAACTTGCCCGGCATGATCTTTCAGGCATATTGGAGCAAGGTTAGCCTTGGCGGTAGCGGTAACGTAGGTGCCGCAGCCGGCCAAACAGTAGACTTAAGCGGCGCTGGTACAGTGGTGTTTGGTACTACTTTGTCGTCGGGTTCCAAAACGTGGACAATTACGAGTTATCAGCCGATTTATTAGACATAACAAGTATTTCGCTAATGCTTTTTTGATGCTATACTTTTCCTTAAGAAGGTGAGAGTTTTACTGGATGGGCGCGAAGAAAAAAGCAATGACCTATTTTTTTGAGGACAAACCGTTGTTCGGTTTGGATATTGGTCATGACACCATGCGAGTCATGCAATTTGACATGGTACACAAGGCACCTCACCTAAGGGGATATGGGGCTGTTACATTTGATCCAACTGCAATAGTCGATGGTGTTATTGTACGCCCTGAGCTTATTGCCAAGGCTGGCGTAAACTTGTTTAAAAAAGACCTCATTGGTGACATTAGCACAAACCGCGTGGCCGTTTCGCTGCCGGCGAGCCGTGCCTTTACGCGCGCTGTGCGTTTGCCTCAAATGAACGAAAAAGACATTGCCGAAGCAGTGCAAACCGAGACAGAGCAATTTATTCCAGCACACGTTGATGACATGTATATCGACTACACAAAGCTTCGCGAAGACGAGGAAGGTCTCGAAGTTTTCGTGGTTGCTATTCCTAAGAAAATTGTTGATTCATACCTTGGCTTAACCCGCATGATGGGGCTTGAAGCTGTACTGCTTGATACGGCAATTGGCGCGAGCGCTCAGCTTTTCGCTCAAGACAAACAAAGTGACATACCGTCGGTACTTGTCGACTTTGGTGCAGGAAATACGGACATTACCATCTACAATCACGGGCTCGTCGTAACTGGTACGGTGTCATTTGGTGGAGACGACATTACAACCTCAATTGTACGTACGCTCGGCGTTACTCCTCACGAAGCCATGATGCTCAAGAGCAAATATGGTTTATCAGCGAGCAATGTCCAAAAACAAATGGTGAGTGCCGTCGAACTATCGCTCGAGCAACTTATGAAGGAAATTCGCCGCACGATTCGTTACTACGAGCAGCGTTACACCAAAGAACCACCAATCGGCCAGATTGTACTAATGGGCGGTGGCGCTAATATGCCTGGTTTGGCAGAATATCTTACTGAGCGTCTGCGTTTGCCAGTGCGCGCTTTTGACCCTGCCTCTCATATCGAATTTGGACACCTCAAGCCATTTTATACAGCTGATCGTCTATCGTATGTAACTGCTGCTGGTTTGGCCGTGACAAATCCGTCGGAGGTTTTTGCATGATCAACTTGCTGCCTCCAGAAGTAAAAAGCGAATACCTGTATGCTCGCAAAAATCGTCGTATTGTACATTGGTGCGCGGCTTTTGTGCTGGCGATTGTCGGCCTAGCTGTTATTACAACTACAGGAATTATTATCATGGAGCACCAAATGAGCAACTACAAGAGCCGCATTGTAACCGCTCAGGCAGAGTTGGCGAACCAAAACCTTAGCGGCACCGAAAAACAGGTTAAAGAGATCTCAAACAACCTTAAATTAATGGTTACGGTGCTTTCCAAGGAAATTCTATTTTCTAAACTGCTTGCTCGCCTTGGTAGTATTATGCCGTCCAACGCAATCCTTACTAACTTATCAATATCTCAGACAGAGAGTGCTATTGATATTACTGCCCAAACCAAAGACTATGCGGCTGCTACTCAGTTGCAGGTAAACCTTGCAGACCCAGATAACCAAATCTTCTCGAAAGCAGATATTATTAGCATTAGTTGCACGTCATCAACGACTCTAACCGATGCAAATACTAACTATCCATGTACCGTTAGCATTCGAGCGTTGTTTACCAAGGATAATCCATTCCTGTTTATCAATAACTCAGGCGCAAAGGCGAGCTCATAATGGATAGCAAGAAGCTACACATGATTTTGGTTGGCTGTTTGGTGCTCCTTGGTGTTGGCATTTTTGCAGGAGCATACCAGGCTAACGCGTTGCTCGTTAAGCAGTCTCAAGATTTGGCAGATCTCAAAACAACCGATCAGGCAACGGCACAACAAAAAACCAAGCTGATCCAAGATAAAAAAGACATCGCTAAATACAGTGATCTCAACACTATCGCCAAGACGGTTGTGCCACAAGACAAAGACCAGGCTGAGGCTGTGCGTGAAATAGTAAAGCTGGCGAGCGCGAGTGGCATTCCCAAACTTAGCTCAATTGCATTTCCGCCATCTACGTTAGGCGGAGCCAAAGTAAAGACATCGACTGGTCTTACGCAGGTAACGCCCGTTAAAGGCATTCCTGGCGTGTATGACCTGCAAATAACAATCACCCAGTCAAATACAGATCTCGTCCCATACAACAGCTTTACGACGTTCCTATCCAAGCTAGAGCAAAATCGCCGCACCGCGCAGGTAAGTAACATTAACGTACAGCCAGATCCCAAAAATCCTAATCAAGTTGCCTTTACATTAGTAATAGACGAGTTTATAAAGCCATGAAAGATAAAGATCTAAAAAACCAGCTTCAAGATGCGCTACACCAAATAATGCACTACCGTATTATTATCTTTTTTGCAGTTGTTGCTTTAGTGTATGGATTTGTCGTATGGCGAGTAAATACGCTTGTGCATGTCGAGCCGACATCTAGCCAGGTCGCTTCCGAGCTTAGCTCAACAAGCCCTAAAATCGATCAAGCAACTGTCGATAAGATTAATCAGCTCCAGGATAATAGCGTAAACGTCCAAGCGCTCTTTGACCAAGCACGCCAGAATCCATTCCACGAATAGTTTAGAGCTTTTCGCGCAAGGCTTGCAGTACGCAGAACGGTGCTACGAAGCTCCAGAGCAATCCCAGGATAGAAAGTGGTGAGTAGCTTACTCCAACGAGTAGAAGGAGCGTCAGAAAGCTATAGAGCACATAGCGTTTAATAAAGACTTTTTCGTATGCGTGAAAATATTTGTCGGCA
This sequence comes from uncultured Candidatus Saccharibacteria bacterium, assembly GCA_964654135.1. Lineage (GTDB taxonomy): Bacteria > Patescibacteriota > Saccharimonadia > Saccharimonadales > UBA4665 > CAMLQK01. The sequence continues at coordinate 8,679 of CAZZHV010000006.1, read as the reverse complement.
ATGCGCCAACCAACAAGTCCAGCCCCAAAATATGAGCCGATAATACCAAAAATGATCATGATAGCGAAGAAGTCGCCACCGCTGAGCCAACGAGGGCCAACATTTGATATAAAGGCGTAGAATCCAGCGAGGATACTACCGAGAATTGCTGCCCAGAGCCAGCATTTCCAAAATATGTCAGATTTCGAATGGTGCATGAGCGGATTGTATCACAAAATGATGTGTTTTCTGAAGATCTCTATTGCTCCATAAGGTAAACTAGAACAATGCATCGCGACTATCACTTTCAGACAATTTGGTATATTAATGCGTCACAGCAAGTTGTGAGTGAGGCATTGTTTCATGAGGAAGATTGGAGCAAATGGTGGCAGGGCTTGGAGCACGCAGAGGTCCTCAACCACAAGCTTGGAAAGGGGAGCGAAGTTGCGACCACTTGGCGAAGTAAGAGCGGCTATCGCTTGCGGTTTACTTTGACGATTACGGCATTTAGGCCGGGCCAGTACATTGCGTTTATTGCAAAGGGCGATTTGGTAGGCGACGGCGACTTTATTCTTGAGCCGCACAATCACAAGACCAAGGTCACTATTAACTGGCGCGTGCGAACCACCAGAATATGGATGAATATATTTGCGCCGTTCCTGCATCCATTATTTGTGCACAATCACCATAGCCTAATGGACGCTGGCGAAAAAGGGCTGAATAACTATGTCGCCACACAGGTAAATCAGCTACAATAACACTAATGAAATTGCAGACATTCGACGATGTGAGGGCAGTGCTAGACGAGCACTTTCCATCGGGCCGCGACCTAAAGGGCACGAGTATTGAGCGCATGCACGCTTTGTTGTCCGTGCTTGGCGATCCGCAGGAAAAGTTTCGTGTGGTACACGTGGCCGGGACATCGGGTAAGACATCTACCTCGTACTATGCCGCCGCTTTGCTAAGGCAGGCAGGCTACCGCGTTGGCTTGACTGTGTCGCCGCACACTATCGAAATGAACGACCGAGCACAAATTAATGGCCAGCCGCTGTCAGAGGCGGTATTTGCTAACGATTTCGGCGAATATCTTACGCAGGTCGTCGAGAGCGGGCTGCAGCCAATGTACTTTGAGATTATGTTTGGTTTTGCGCTATGGGAATTCGCTCGCCATGACGTACAGTACGCGGTCGTCGAAGTCGGTATTGGTGGTCTCTACGATACAACAAACGTGCTAACCTCATCCGATAAAGTTTGTATTATTACCGACATCGGTTTTGACCATATGCATCTGTTAGGCTATACCATTCCAGAAATTGCCGCACAAAAAGCCGGCATTATGCAGTCGCGCAATGTTGCCTTTACCTACAACCAGGGAAGCGATGTTTTGGGCGCAATTCACGACCGTTCACGTGCCAAACAGGCCGAGGTGCATATCTTTTCTGAGAAAGATATTTTGCAACTTGATTTACCGCTTTTCCAGCGTCGTAATTTTAGCTTGGCCCGTCAGGCGATTGCATATATTTGCGAACGTGATGGCAGAAAGCTGAGCCCAGATATGCTGCAGGCAGCTAGCAAGACGCTTATTCCGGGTCGTATGGAAACGTTCATGATTGGCGGTAAGCACGTCATATTGGACGGTGCACATAACGGCCAAAAAATGCACGCCCTGCTCGAAAGCGTCCAAGCGCAGTATCCCAATGTGCCAATTGCGCTGCTGCTTGGTTTTATCGAGAGTCCCGGGTCTGAGGCACGTTTAGAAGACTGCCTTAAGCTCTGCCATAAGGCATCTAAAACAATTATCGTGACGCAGTTTGGCGGCCCTGAGGATGCTCCGCATGTGAGCGTTCCAGTTGGTGATGTGTTGCAAAAGAACAAGGCACTAGGACTGGGTCGTATTGGTGCTGAAGTGCAGCCAATTAAGGCATTAAAGAGCCTTCTAGAAATTGATGGGCACGTAATTGTCGTGGCAGGATCGTTGTACCTACTCAACCACATTAGGCCATTTGCGCTAGAGCAAAATGGCGCCTAACGTAGAATTTGTTACAACAAAAATGAGATTATTATTTCTACAACAATTCCCCTGTTAAATCAATGTAAGATTTTTAGCTGAAACTTTAGTCCTACGCACTAGCTGCGCAATTTGACATGTGCACGACCCTGTACAAACATGAACTATGTTAATAAACAGGAGAATGCCTATTAGTGTCACAAAGAGCAAGAGCGGGAAGCTTTATGTTGAGATTCTATTGTGCTGGTTTGTTCTTTTGGCTGCGGCCATAGTGCCATTTTTGGGGCAAATAGAAAAAGCTTTTCGTGCCGGCCCGATTATAGCGGGCTTGGTTATCGTTAGTACCTTATTTGTCGGTTATTTTTGGCTAAATGGATTAAAAGATTTAGTCTACACATTTTATTTCTACCGACACAAAAAAGACTTATTAAAGACGCCTACGCATGGCATCGGCACTGCTGACCAAAAGCCACGAGTGGTCATGGTATATTGCACCTGCAATGATTTTGACGGCAAAAGTCTGCTGAGAAGCATGCAACAAGAATACGATAATTTTTATACAGTTATTCTTGATGATTCACAGAAGCCGGAATACATCAAAAAGGTCAACGAATTTTCGGCACGTCACGGCGTGCCCATTATCCGCCGCAAAACACACGAAGGTTTTAAGGCTGGCAACCTTAACCACTTTTTGAGCAAGGGCTTGTTCGATTACTTTGTAATTTTGGATAGCGACGAAATTATCCCCAAAGACTTTATCAGCCGCTCGCTCGACTATTTTGAAGCGTACGACAACGCAGGCATTGTGCAGGCAAACCACATCGCAACTCGCAACCGCAACAAGTTTATGCGCACCTACGCCATTGGAGTTGATTCACACTGGGCGACATATCAGGCTGTTAAAGACCATCACGGATTCTTGTCATTGCTGGGCCATGGCGCCATGGTAAGCAAACAGTGCTACAACGAGGCTGGTGGTTTTCCACACATGGTTGCCGAAGACCTCTGCCTGAGTATTAAGGCGCGTAATAGCGGCTACTTGGTAGTATTCGCACCAGACATTATTTGCGAAGAAGAGTACCCGGTTGACTACTTGGCCTTCAAAAAACGCCACTCTAAGTGGACGCAGGGAAATATGGAGTTTATTAAGAAGTTTACCGGTGTGATCATTACTTCACCAATGAAATGGTACGAGAAGCTGGATATTATATTGTTTACCTATAGCTTACCGCTGACAGTTTTCTTCTCGTTCTATCTAATTATTAATGTAGTGGCTTTGCCGATATTAGACTACTCGATTATTTACCCCATGTGGATGGTGGTTCCAACAGCACTGTTCTTATTGGCGCCAATGTTGAACGACTTTTTCTTCTACGTTCGCAAGCGCCGTTTCCATTCGCTTATGACATATTTGTTTCAGACGTCGCTGTTGTACGGGTCAATGTTCTACACAAGCTTGCGTGCGAGTGCTAAGTCACTCTTTGGCAGTTCAACATTTATCGTGACACCAAAGACGGGTCAGCGAATTAATTGGGGCGCAGCTATTCGGGCTAACCTCCATGAAATTATGTTCGTGATACTGTTATTGGCGGCAACTATGACATTAGATAGAAGCCCTCTACCTTGTATCTTAATGGTAGTATCTGGTTTGGCGTCGGTATATCTGACTATCATGTCGAATCATGACAACGATGAGTTTGCTGAGCTTGATGCGCTTGAAGCACGCAGCCGTTTACAATAGACACTGCGCAAGCACATAAAAAGACCGGAGAAATCCGGTCTTTTTATAGGTTTTACGTTGTTCGATTGCTATTAGGCTGTAACTCGACTTGATCGTTGTCCGCCGACTCGCCCGGCAGCAACTGCTTTTTTGCGATCCCTTGCGAAGTTGCCTCCGCTATTACTGCCAGCTCTGCTAGCCTTTGCCCGATCTCGGGCGAAATTTCCACCACTCTTCTGACCACCGAGGCGTCCTGCAGCTGCGTGTCCGGCGGAATCGCCGTGCCAGCCTCGTCCTTGTCCACTTGCCATTGCATCCCTCCTTCACGTTAGTTTGCATTCAGTAGTATAGAGCGCGAGCTAAAACACAACTAGGAAATAACTAACAAGACGAACGTAAGAATATAACGGTCATGCCGTATGAAATTCGCACGAAGTACGAACGACAGGTGTTAACGATGTGTAGGTTTGGCTAGCGGGGGAGTCTGTGATGCAATGCCAATTGCTACTGCGATAATTACAACGTTCTTTATGATGTACTGTCCTTCGAGGTTTGGTACGAACGCACGAGCCCACACGTGGTCGGGTATGAGCACTAATGGCGCGCAAACAACGGCCATATGAATAAGCAGCAATGGAATGACTATGCGAGTTGCCTTAGGGAACAGAAATAGCAGCCCAATGATACACTCGAAGATTGCCAGAATGATGAACGCCGTATGATAGTGAGCGATGCCGATTGTTTTAGCAGTTAGGGCTGTTGCGAGTGGGCTTGCTGGGCTGAGGTCGAGCAATTTTAGGGCCCCAAAATAGAAGTACACAATAAAAACTGCCACGCGTGCCATGGGCACAAATGCCTTGCGGAACCAGTTAATCAGTTTGAGATCTACAGCTTGTAGTTGCATAGTTACTCCTAGCTTACCATAAGCGTAACCAAAGCACAGATGTCTAATTCTTAACAGCTTTTGCCTGGAGCGAGGCGTATACTTATGGTCATGCAGATACGTATTGGAACGTCAGGGTGGCAGTACAAAGACTGGGACAAGCGATTTTACCCTGTTGGCATAAAGAACGACGATAAATTACCATACTTTTCTGAATTCTTTTCAACGGTAGAAATAAACAGTACGTTCTACCATATGCCGCATGCTGCAAGCGTCAAGAATTGGTACGATGAAGTGCCCAAAGGCTTCGTTTTTGCCATTAAGATGAATCGCTACGTAACACATACTAAACGTTTATTGCCCGACAAAGAATTGGATGACACAATAGCTGAGTTTTATGACCATATCCGACATTTGCACGAGCGGCTCGGTGTTATTTTGGTGCAATTGCCACCAAGTCTGTCTGTCGATCTAACGCGTTTGTCACACCTGGTCGATCAAACTGCCAAAGCTGCCCAACGGCATAAAATGGAGTTTAGATTGGCAATTGAGTTTCGTCATGCCAGCTGGCTAACCGACGAAGTGTTTGCGTTTTTGAAATCGGTTAATGTCGCTACGGTTATTAGCGATTCACCCAAGCGCTGGCCAGTAACCAAAGAGATTACGAGCGACATCGCGTACATCCGTTTTCATGGCAGCAAATACCTATACAGATCTAGCTACACATACAAAGAGCTGCAGGCATGGGCTACGTTTATCAGGGAGCAGTGCCTTGGATGCAAGCAAGTATTTGCCTACTTTAACAATGATCGTGCAGCTGCAGCCGTCGAAAACGCCTCCGAACTTAAGAACTTAACACGTTAAGTGTTTTTCTCGAGCTGTTCAATAACGTGCTTCATGTCGACGCCTTTACCAAGCACGGGTTTCCAGAGATCACCCGTTCGGTTAATACGCTGCAGGGCATTCTTTATCGTAAAATCTTCGGGCTTGAGGCCTTTTTTGACTTCGTCCCAGTGCAGTGGCATAGCGACATTGGCGTAAGGGGTTGGGCGCACGGAATACGGCGCTGCTAATGTCTGGCCTTCGCGATTTTGCAAGAAATCAAGATAGATTTTGTGTTTACGCTTGTCTGGCATGCGCTCCAGGCTGGTAATATCTGGTTGACGCTTGTTAACTTCTATGACGAGTAAGTGTGCGAAATCTTTTGCCTGGTCGTAAGTGTATTTTGCGCCGAGTGGAATATATATGTGAATACCTGTCTTACCGGACGTTTTAGGATGAGCATCAATCTTAAGCTCATTGCATACCTCGTGGACGGTCTTTGCCACGGCAATAACATCCTCGAAGGTTACGCCTTCTGGATCGAGGTCAACAACCAACCAGTCGGGCTTGTCCAGATGCGCAACGCGCGAATTCCAAGGGTTAATTTCGATGCTTCCGAGCTGTACGATATATTGGAGTGTCTCCAGCTTGCCACCAACAATCCAATGCAGATTGGCATTATTTGATTCTGAAAAAATATCTACGGATGGCACCCAGGCAGGCAAGTGTTCATTATTTTTTTGGAAGAAGCCATGATCGGTTACGCCACCAGGCTGACGCAACATAGAGAGCGGACGGTCTTTAAGATAGGGCAGAATGTAGTCGGCAACGGATTCATAGTAATGTAGAAGATCACCCTTGGTATATTTGGGTTTAGGGAAGAATATTTTGTCCAAATGTGTAAACTCTACGCCCATCGCTTTCTCCTTGCTCTTAGTCACGGGAGCCGAACGCGACTTTTCGCGTTTCACATTCGTGGCTTTTTTATCTTCACGCATGCCCACAAATTTAGGCTGTCGCATCGATCCGTCGCTGGTCCATTCTGCAAAGTTCATCTCGCAGACCAGCTCTGGTTTAACCCAATGTACCGGAGCATTCGGCTTTGGTTCAACGACAAAAGGCGACGTTTTGCGCTCTAGTTTTTCGAGTTTCTCACGAAGTAATTTGCGCTGATTATCCGGGATGCCACCGCCGGAATGACCAACGTACTGTAGCTCGCCATTTTCATAAACACCAACAATGAGTGCGCCAAGATATTCACGGCTGCCCCGAGGTTCGGTAAAGCCGCCAATTACAACTTCTTGACGAAGATGTGTTTTTATCTTGAGCCAGTCATCGCCCCGGACATTTTCACGATAGGCACTGTCTGCTCGTTTGGCGACAATTCCTTCGAGACCGCGTTGCTGCATTTGGTGAAAGAGCGCTATCCCTTTGTTGTCTATATGATCACTGTATTTAAGCGGCGACTTCTTGGGCAAAACTGCCTTGAGTAGGGCTTTGCGTTTTTCGAGCGGCATAGTGCGAACATCGTGTCCGTCGCACCACAAAATATCAAAAACATAATAATGCAGTGAGCCTTGCGGTATTTTGTGCCAACTCTGCAGCCACTCAAAGTGCGGTGAGCCATCTTGATCGACAACTACAATTTCACCATCGAGAATAACGTCATGATCGAGCTCGTTTAGTGCTTCGTAGACAGGAGTGAACTTTTCACTAAAGTCGAGGCTATTACGCGAATACAATGCATGTTTTTTGCCATGTTTTGTAGCGACGGCACGATAACCATCCCACTTAATTTCGAACAGCCAATCATTACGATCAAACGGCTCTTCGACCAATGTACAAAGCATTGGTTTGACGTGCCAAGGTTCTTTAATTTTGGGATATTCAGTAAGATCGGGCAGCTTGTTGTGGGCACCCAGTTCATCAACAGTTTTACCGCTCACAACGGATACATCCTCCTTGGTTACGTCTTTACCCGAAGCATATTCGTCAGTTTTCTTTACGAGTAACCAGGCGTCTTCGTCCTGGTTTTGACCATGCATTTTAATAAGCGCAAACTCACCATGCAGCTTTTTGCCATGCAATATAAAAGTGAGGTGTCCGTCGGCATATTCTTTACGCAACAGTGCTTCAGGATTGTCACTTTCGGCTCGTGGCTCATAGGTACCCTTGTCCCATATAATAACGTTACCAGCACCATATTCACCTTCTGGAATGACACCTTCAAACTTACGGTACTCAAAAGGGTGGTCCTCGACATGCACGGCAAGATGTCGAACATGTGGATCCATACTTGGTCCTTTGGGTATGGCCCAACTTTTAAGCACGCCGTCGAGTTCTAGGCGAAAGTCGTAGTGTAGGCGTGAAGCGTGATGCTCTTGAATTACAAAGGCAAGCTCTTTGGCATGTTTTGCACGAACTGCACCTTTTGGCTCGGGCGTTTTATCGAAGCGTCGTTTCGAGAAATACTTGCCAAGTCCCATAAGATACAACTAGTTGAGGCTTGCCTTAAGCGCTGCCATAAGGTCGTTGGCGGGCGTGTCTTCTGGCGCCTTTTCACGAGGCTTCGGTTTTTTGCCCTTGGTTTTAGCTTTAATAATTTCCTCGAGTTCCTCGGTGTACGTATCGTGAAAATCTTCGGCAATAAAGTGTTTGGTTTCTTGCTTTATGAGCTTTATGGCAACTTCAACTTCTTTATCGGTGATCTCAGTGTCAGTTGGGAACTTGAGGTTTGCAGGTTCACGTAAGTCGGTAGGGAAGCGCATTTGATTGAGTACTAATGCACGACCGACAGGCTTTATAACGCCTAAATGTTCTTTTTGGTGAATGACAAAACGAGCAAGCGCAAGCTTGTCTGATTTGTGCAAAGCGGCCCGCAATAGGGCGTAGGCTTTTTCACCACCCTTAACGGGCTCAAGATAGTACGGCTTGTCGAAATAGCGAATATCAATGTCGTCGCTGGCAACAAATTGATGAATATCTACAGTCTGTGTCTTTTTGGGATTGGCTTTTTCGAAGTCAGCGTCGGTAATAACGACGTATTCACCCTCTCGGTACTGATAGCCCTTAACAATATCGTCCCAGGCAATTTCTTGGCCATCCTTTTTACAGATACGCGCGTAGCGAATTGGTGCATGATCGTCTTTGTGCAGCATATCAAGGTCTAAACCCTCTTGGGCATGGACACCACTAAACATTCGCACTGGAATGTTTACGAGTCCAAAGCTGATTGAGCCTGTCCAGATTGGTCGCATACTTCTTATG